>NZ_JBFAKG010000032.1:0-100503 GCF_040655595.1 Saccharopolyspora sp. NPDC050389 | reverse complement strand
TCGACCTTGCGCGCGAAGGTCAGCTGCGGCCAGCCCAGCACCTCGGCCACCATCGCCGGCACCGCACCCGTGCGGCCGTCCGTGGCCTCGTTACCCGCGATCACCAAATCCACACCCTCAACGGTGCCGATCACCTTCGCCAACGCGCGGGCGGTCGACGGCGCGTCCGTGCCGTGCAACGCCTCATCCGAGAGGTGCACCGCCTTGTCCGCACCCATCGACAACGCCTTGCGAATCGCATCCGTCGCGCGCTCCGGGCCCATGCAGACGACGGTCACTTCGCCGCCCTGAGCCTCCTTGATCAACAACGCCTCTTCCACCGCGCGCTCGTTGATCTCATCCAACACCGCATCGGCAGACTCACGATCCAGGGTGTGATCCGCCGCTGACAGCTTCCGCTCCGAATACGTATCCGGCACCTGCTTCACCAGAACGACAACATTCATCCGGTTTACCCACATTCTTCGAGGACCACCGAAGCCGGGAAAAGCCACTCACCGGCCCCTGCACCACAGCGGCGCCACTTCCGTTTCTCTGGTTGCCGACCTGATCGGAGACTTCGAAGATCGTCTCGATCTCCACTGGAGCACAGCGGGGAAGCGCATTCGTTCCGAGGGCTGCCCGCGTCAGCTTCTTGGGGAACATCGCCATGGGGGCGTCGTCGATCGAATGGTTCGGGGGCGTCATCCGGACCTCCTCCCACGCTTGGATCGGCCGCAGCGGTGCGGACAAGTCGGTTGGAGACCAGGTGTACGCGGCATCACCTCAGCCGTGAAGTCACCATCCGCTCAAAATCGCCGCATGATCTTGAGCGATCGCACAAACCGCTTCAAACGAACGATAAGAAGTTGTTAACCTGGGGCATGGGTATCACCGTCGGCGAGCTCCTCGAAATCCCGCACCTGCGCCTCCGGCTGCATTCGGGCTCTGCGGGCCTGAACAACACGGTGTCCTGGACCCACACCTCCGATCTGCCCGAGCCGTGGGAGTGGATCACCGGCGGCGAAATGCTGATGACCAACGGAATGTCCTTTCCCAGCAGCGCCGAGGACCAGGAGAAGCTGGTCGAGCGCCTGGTCGAGGTCGGTGCAAGTGCCCTCGCCATCGGCGAACGCATGCACTGCCCGCCGCTGCACCGGCAGCTGGAACAAGCCAGCGACCGGTTGCGGCTTCCGGTGCTGTGGATCCGCTACCCGCTGCCGTTCGTGGCGATCTCCCGCGCGGTAGCCGAAGCAACCCTGCTGGAACAGTCGCAACGTCTCATCAAGACGCAACGGATCTACGATGCCATCAGGCGCACGACATCGCGAGGCTCCGACCAGACCGACTTCCTCGACGCGCTCAAGCACGAGCTCGGCTGCGAAGTCCACCTCCTCCACCGGGAATCCGGCGAACCGTGGTACCCCGATGTGGGCCCACCCGACCCCGACGCAGCAAGGGCCGTGCGCCATAGAGACACCACGCGCTACCTCACGGGAGGCGCATTCGGCATTCCGCTCCCGGACGGCCGCGAAGTCCTGCTGGTCGAGGTGCCTACTCAGGAGCACGCCGCGCTGATGGTCATCAGGGATCGGAGCGCAGCGCTCGACGGGGTCCTCCTGCAACATGCAGCGACGGTCGCGGCGCTGGAACTGTCCCAAACGCAGGTGGCACTGGAACAACAACGCCGGTTCGGTGCCGAGCTGCTCAACCAACTCCTCGACGGCCGCATCGATGCGCAGCTGGGACACCACCAGCTCCTCGACCTGCGCCTCGAACCCGCTCGAACCGTCATCATCACCGCGCAGAGCAGCGACGAGGGACGGCTGCAGGAACTGCCCACCGCGCTGTGGCGCCACGGCATCCCGCATATCTGCCTGCACCGCTCCGGACGAACCCACGTCCTCGCCAACAACGACGACGACCTCGACCTCGTTCTGACGAAAACCCTGGGGGAAGCGGCGCGCATCGGTATCAGCCGCCCGGTCAACGCCGTCACTCGCCTGCCGGAAGCCGCCCGCGAGTCGAACTGGTCCCTGGGAATCGCAGACCGCACCGGTACCGCCGTCGTTCGCTACGACACCGCGGCACCATGGATCGGTCTGTCCAACATCGCCGACGCCCACTCCCTGGTCGATCGCGTTCTGCGCCCCATGCTCAAGTACGAGGAAGACCACGCAACCAATCTGCTGGAAACCCTCAACGCCTACTTGGCCAACCAGCGCTCATGGCAGCGCACCAGCAGGGCACTGCACGTCCACCGGCAAACCGTCCTCTACCGCATTCGCAAGATCGAAGAACTCACCCACCGCGACCTGAGCGAAACAAGCGACATCGCCGAACTGTGGCTGGCACTGCGCGCACTCGAACTCATCTCCTGGTGAGGGCCCGCTGATGCCGGTGATCCTTCCCAGTTGGTGCTTTCTTGGGCGTGCTGCTCGGCCGTCGAGTGCTGGTGGTGGACGTATGCGGCGCCCAGCCCGGTCAGGCGGGAGCGGCAGCCGACGGGTCAGGCGCGCACGCCGGTCTTGCTCATGAGCGTGATGAGATCGAAGGCGACCGTCGCGGCCGCCACGCACGTGATCTCGGCGTGGTCGTAGGCCGGAGCCGTCTCGACCACGTCGGCTCCGATCAGGTTGAGACCGTCGAGCCGGCGAAGTAGGTGCAGCAGTTCACGGCTGGAGAGTCCGCCCATCTCCGGCGTGCCCGTGCCTGGTGCGAACGCCGGGTCGAGCACATCGATGTCGATCGAGAGGTAGACCGGGGCGTCTCCCACCCGCCGCCGCACCGCATCGACGGCTCCGTCGATTCCGAGCGTGTCCAGGTCCCCGGCCCGGATGACCCGGAATCCGAACGATGCGTCGTCGACGAGGTCGAGCTGGTCGTAGATGGGCCCGCGGATGCCCACGTGGATCGACTTCTCCTCGGCCAGCAGGCCCTCCTCGAACGCGCGGCGGAACACCGTCCCATGGGTGATCGGGGCCTTGAAGTAGGTGTCCCAGGTGTCCAGGTGCGCGTCGAAGTGGATGAGTGCGATCGGGCCGTACTTGTCCCGCGCCGCGCGCAGCATCGGCAGCGCGACGGTGTGGTCACCACCGATGGTCACCAGGCGCCGATCCCGGTTCCCGACGACCTCGCGGGCGAACCCCTCGATCTGGTGGACCGCTTCGTCGATGGAGTACGGCGTGCACGGGACGTCGCCGGCGTCGACGACTTGGACCTGCTCCAGCGGCGCGGCGTCGAGCTCGACGTGGAACCTCGGCCGCAGGTGCCGCGAGGCCTGCCGGACCCCCATCGGCCCGAACCGGGCGCCAGGCCGGTAGGACGTGCCCCCGTCGAAGGGGACGCCCAGAACGGCGATGTCGTAGTCGGGCACGGCGTCGATGGCCGGGATCCGCGCGAAGGTCCCGAGCCCGGCGAAGCGCGGGACCACGGTGGAATCGAGGGCACCGATCGGCTGGTGGTCGCTCATCGTTGGGTGGCTCCGTTCAATGGGAGGTGGGTGGATCGGCGAAAGACGCCGGACGAACCGTCTCTGGGGTTGCTCGGTTACTCGGGTTACGGCTGCGCGTCCGCGACGGTCCCGCCGGCGCCCGCCTTGCGCCGGGCCAGCGCCGTGACGGTGAAGTAGTACAGCGGCGAGACGATGAGCAGGCCGGCGATGAAGGAGATGTCGGTGTCGCCGAGAAGCCCGGCGATCGGGCCGGTGTACGCCGTACCGATGACCATGAAGGGCAGCTGGACCGCGACCCCGATCAGGTAGCAGATCACCGCCGGCCAGTTCACCAGCCCGTAGCGGCCGCCGTCGCGCCGGAAGAAGTCCTCGACCGCGTAGTCGCCGTGCCGGACCAGGTAGAAGTCCACGAGGTTGACCGCCGTCCAAGGGACCAGGGAGCCGAGCAGCAACGTCAGGAAGTTGTTGTACGTCGCCACGAAGTCGTCGCCCGCGGTGAGCGCCACCCCGAGCGCGACCACGACGAGCCCGGTGGCGATCCAGGCCCGCTCGCGGCTGCGGGCGGTGAAGCGCGGCGCGAACGTCTGCGCGATCGTGATCGTGCACAGGGTGCCGCAGTAGAGGTTCATCGCGTTCGTGGCCGCGACGCCGATGCTGAACACGGCGACGACCAGCACGCTGACCCCCGCGGTTGCCTCGGTCAGGGCGACGACAGGGTCCAGGTCCGGCAGGAGCAACCCAATGCCTGCGCCGAGGAACATCGGCAGGATCGAACCGAGGCTGCTGCCCCAGTAGCTCATCCAGAATGCCGGCTTCGCTCCGGTCCGCGCCGGCATGTAGCGGGAGTAGTCCGAGACGTACGGCGCGTAGGCGAGCTGCCAGACGGCCGAGGCCGACACAACGCTCATGAACCCGGCCAGGCTGGCGCCGCTGGTGTGGAAGAAGGTGGCTGGGATCGGGTGGACCACGAACGCCCAGACGAACGCCAGCAGCAGGACCGCGCCCGAGACGTAGGTCATGATCCGTGCGTAGGCATGGATCACCGCGTATCCCCAGATGGTGGCCGCGAGGCTGGCGACGGCGATCAGGACGATGCCGCCGCGCTGCCCTAGGTGTGGAATGACGGACGCGAGGGACGCACCTCCGAACACCAGGATCGAGATGAAGAACCCGAGGTACATGCACACCACGATCAGCACGATCAGCACGGAGCCCCAGGAGCCGAACTGGCCCTTGGTCTGCACCATCTGAGGCACGCCGAGACGCGGGCCCTGCGCCGAGTGCAGTGCCATGAAGACCGCACCGAGCAGGTTGCCGATGACGATCGCCGGGGCCGCGGACCAGGCCGGCTGGCCGAAGACCGTGGTGGCCAGAGCACCCGTGACGATGGACAGGATCATGATGTTGGTGCCGAACCAGATCGTGAACATGTCCCGGTTCGTGCCGTGTCGCTGGTCCAGCGGGATGGGCTGGATGGTGGCCGACTCGATGCCCGCAGCGGGCTCTTGCCGCCCGGTCAACTGCTCACTCATACCGCTCCTTCCCCCCTGTTAACGGGTCCGGTTGACCATCACGTGCTTGGTGCGCGAGTAGTCGTCGAGCGCGTACGCCGACAGGTCACGCCCGTAGCCGGAGGACTTGAAGCCGCCCCACGGCATCTCGGTGGCGAACGCGAGATGGTCGTTGACCCAGACCGTGCCGAAGTCCAGCCGACCGGGCAGGTCGGCGGCCCGCCGCGCATTCTCGGTCCAGACCGACGCCGACAGCCCGTACCTCGTGCCGTTGGCCGCCGCGACCGCGGCGTCCTCGCGGGTGAACGTCTCGACCGTCACGACCGGGCCGAAGATCTCCTCGCGGGTGCACTCCGCACCGTCGGGGATGTTCACCAGGACGGTCGGGGGGACGAAGAAACCGTCACCGTCCGGCGCCTTGCCGCCGGTCGCGGCTCGCACGCCTTCGGCGTAGGCCCGGTCCAGGAAGCCGACCACCCGGTCGCGATGCGCCTGCGTGACCAGCGGGCCCATCTCGATGTGGTCCCCCTCCGCCGGGTCGCCGACGGCCAGCGCCTCCGCCCGGGACACCAGCCGCGCGACCAGGTCGGCGTACACCGACTCCTCGACGAGGACCCGGCAGGCGGCACCGCAGTCCTGTCCGGAGTTGCCGAAGCCGGCGAACGCGACGCCGTCGGCTACCGCGTCCAGGTCGGCGTCGGCGAACACCAGGGCGGGTGCCTTGCCACCGAGCTCCAGGTGCACGCGCTTGAGCGACTCGGCGGCCGCGCTGGCCACCGCCTGGCCGCTGCGGACACTGCCGGTGACTGACACGAGCGCGACATCGGGGTGGGTCGCAAGCGCCTCGCCGACGACCGGCCCGTCTCCGGTGACCACGTTGAGCACGCCGGCGGGCAGAACGTCGGCCAGCAGCTCTGCCAGTCGCAGAGCTGTCAGCGGAGTCTGCTCGGACGGCTTCAGCACACAGGTGTTGCCGGCCGCCAGGATCGGTCCGATCTTCCAGGCCGCGGTGAGCAGCGGGTAGTTCCAGGGGGTGATGGCGGCGACGACCCCGACCGGCTCCCGCACGATCATCGAGGTATGGCCGGCGACGTACTCACCGGCGCTGGCGCTCTGCTGAGCACGGACCGCCCCGGCCATGAACCGCAGGGTGTCGATCGTGAAGGCGACGTCCTCGCGGGCCAGCGGCATCGGCTTGCCGGCGTTGGCGGACTCCAGCTGCGCGAGCTCCTCGGCGTGCGTCTCGACCACGGCCGCGGCCGCGAGCAGCACATCGGCACGGTCCTTCGGCGTCTTCTGGCGCCAGTCGGCGAACGCCGTCCTGGCAGCGGCCACGGCATGGTCGACGTCGGCCGCCGTGCCATACAGGACTCGGGCGATGGGCTGGCCCGTCGCGGGGTTGATCACCGGATGGGCCTGGGTTCCGGTGCCCGTCCAGCGAGCGCCGTTGACGAAGTGCGGCAACGCTTCGGGCTCGACACCGACCGGCGCCGGGTCGTCGCCGGTGAGGGGAGCCGTCTCGATCTGGGGTCGCGTCTCGGTCATCGTGGATCCTTTGTTCGTCGGGCTCAACCGGTCGGCAAACCGCGCTCGACGACGTTCACCAACATGTCGACGTACGTGTCGGTGTCGTCGTGGGCCGCGCGCGGCGGTGGGTCGTAGGCGAGGGCGGTCTTCACCTGGGGGCTCAGGAAGTAGGCGCCGGCAGTGAGCAGGGTGAGGGCTTGGAATTGGTCGGGACTGCGCGCGGCGAGCTCGTCGAGTGCCGCCTCGGGCCCCTGGCCTGCACACGAGGCCACCGCGTCGGCGAACGCTTCGGCAAGGTCCGGCCGGTAGCCCAGGACCTGGTCGATCAACGCCTCCGGGACCCCTGCTGCGGTGGCCGACGGCATCGGCTCGGACGCCGGGATGAGTATGTCTGCGAGTGCGGCGAAGGTGCGTCGCTGTTCGGAATCGAGCATCACAGGTCCTCAGCGGGAAGTGGTCTGGTCGTGCCGGTTGTCGGCGAGGTGGCGCATCGCCCGCAGCGCGACGGCCATGATGGTGGCGGTCGGGTTGACGCCCGTCGAGGTGACGAACACGCTGCCGTCGATGATGAAGAGGTTGGGCACGTCGTGGGCGCGGCCGTACTCGTCCACGACGGAGGTGGCGGGGTCGGTGCCCATGCGGGCGGTGCCGAGGAGGTGCCAGCCGCTGTCGCGGACGACCGGGATGGGGTGAACCGTGGTGGCCCCTGCGGCCAGGTGTGCCTCGATGGCCCGGTCGACGTGGAACTTGAGCATGCGCTCGGTGTTCTCGCCGATGGTGTAGCGGATCTTCGGCGCCGGGACGCCGTCGGAGTCGGTGGCCGCCGGGTCGAGAACGACCTCGTTGTGCTCCTCAGGCAGGTCCTCGGTGGTGATGCCCCACTCGGTGTAGCGCCCGAAGGTGCTCCGCAGCCGGCGGTGGAAGGCCGGTCCGAACGCCTCGCGCCAGTCCTGGCCGGGCTCCCACAACGTGTGGGTGAGCGGGCCGCCGGTCGGCATCAGGTTCCACTTCGCCCCTCGGACGAAGCCCCGGTCGGTGTCGGTCTCGTAGAACTGCGTCGACTGCAATGTCTGCCCGGTAGGGCCCAGCCAGGTCTCAAGCTCCTCCTCGTAGGTTCCGTACACCGAGGCATATGGGTGCACCATCAACCGCTTGCCCACCAGCCCCGAGGAGTTCGCCAGGCCGTCGGGGAACTGCGCGGACGTCGAGTTGAGCAGCAGTCGCGGGGTGCCGATCCCGTTGGCGGCGACCACGGTCACGCCTGCCGCCTGATGGTGCAGGGCGCCGTCGCGATCGAGGTACTCGGCGCCGGTCACCAGACCACGGTTGTCGACCGTGAGTTGCCGCACCCTGGCCCCGGTCACCAGGACCGCTCCGGCGGCGATCGCCTCGCGCCAGTGGGTGAAGTCGGTGCTCGCCTTCGCTCCGGTCGGGCACCCGGACTCGCACGCGCCGTACCTCAGGCAGGCGGGCCGGTTCTTGAACTTCCGCGAGGCGATGGCGTTGGGCGCGGGCCACCAGTGCCAGCCGAGCTTGTCCATCCCCTTCGCCGCGGCGAGGCCGTACTTGCCGATCGGCAGCGGCGGCAGCGGGAACGTGTGCGCATCCGGGTACGCCGGGTCGCCTTCAAGCCCGGACGCACCGATGTGGTGGGTGACCTCGTCGTAGAACGGGCGCAGGTCCTCGTAGGTGAACGGCCAGTCGTCCGCCACCCCGTCGAGGGTCCGGACTCGGAAGTCGGAGGGCAGCGCCCGCACCCAGTGACCGGAGAACATGATGGTGCTGCCTCCGACGCCGTTGAACATGAGCGGCTCGATCGGACTCTCGGTGACGTCGATCGGGTAGTCGCTTGCCGCTCCGCGCATGTTCGGGCTGGGGTTCCACTGCTTCAGGCGGGCCAGTTCCCATTGGGGCTTCCCCCCGGGAAAGTCATCCGGGAGTGCCCAGTCGCCCTGCTCGAGGCAGACCACGCGGAACCCGCGCGTGGCCAATTCGAGGGCCGCCACTCCGCCGGAGGCACCGGCGCCCACGATGAGGACGTCTGCGTCGCGATGGTCCTGCTGTGCGTTCACCAGTCGATCTCCCGATCAGCTCGGTTCGGTGTGGCACAGAATGCTTGAGCAGAGCTCGGCCAAGCTACTGTCCAACCGCCACATCTGAGTCGGCACCACTTGAGCAGATGCACAACTGGAAGAGACCGCCCGTTGGGCCCATGCCTGCCCGCAGATCCCGGATCCGGGACTCGTCGAAATCGCTGCGGTCCGACGCGGCGTTCCTGGTGCTTCGGCTGATCGAAGCCGGACACGCCGGAGGCCGCCGAGCACTGGGCCGCCGCGACGCTTCCCGCGTGGCGCACCGTAATCGACGAAACCCGCACCGACTTCGCGGTCGCCGTGCTCGGGGCGTGGCACCACATGTTCAGTGTGGACCCGGGCCCGCGGCGCGCCCAGCTGATGACCGTCGCCCGCAGGTGGTCGATCAAGCGCCGTAGCGCTTCCACTGTGTGCGCCCGGCAGCGGGAGCGAGCACCGGACACGGGTGCTTCGCCTCTCTGCTCCGGGGCAATTCTGGTCTTCCTGGTACACGCAAGCCCCCTTTGCGTAGTGGGGCGGGTAACCCCCGACGTCTCACCAGACCCACACACCCCTGTTACAGCAGTTCACGATGCTGCCCAGGTTCGGGCTTATCGACGGCCGGCGGCCCGTAAAGTGGGTGGGGTGTCGGAGCCGAGCAGGATGCATGTCAGCAGCGGCGGCAGGTGCGGTTCGACGAGCCGGGCGAGCAGGTAGACCACGCCGATGGCCACCGAGGTGGCTGCGGAGTTCGAACCTCTTCCGTTTGTTGGAACTGCAGCCGGATCTGGCGACGGCCAGATCCCAGTGCCCGGCGCAGCCCGATCTCCTGTCGCCGTTCAAGCACGGAGATCACCATGGTGTTGGCGATTCCGGCCCTGCACCAAGCTTCACCGACGAATGTCCGCATCCAATGTGGACCGAGTCACCAGCTTTCATCAGAGTGCACGCGGGTTTTCGCGGCAACGACGCTTCGGCCTGGCGTTGGCGAGACAGCCGTTCATCGCGTTCGACCTCCAACCACCGCCTTCTCCGGTTTCGGACGGCATGCGACAATCGCGGCGTGCACTGTTCAAGCCCAAGATCTGCCTCGTTGTGGTGGCGACTCGCGACGGTGCTGGCGGGGATCTCACTGGTCGCCGGATGTGGTGGCGCGGCGACGAACGAGGTGAGCGACGCCGGGGATCCTCCGACCGGCATCGCGGTTGGCCCGACCCTGTACTACATGGAAGGCAACACCCTGCGCCCGGTGATCGTGCCGACGGGCGGCCTGGTTTGGGACGTGCCATTCGGCAAGCTCGGTGACGTGCGTGGCGCGGTGCAGTACCTGATGCTCGGGGCAGGACTCAGCGGTTTCGAGGAGAACAAAGGGCTTCGTACCGAGGTGCCCACGCTCGGCGCGGCACTGGTGGACGTGAACGTCGTCGCGACCGATCGTGTGATCACCGTGGTTCTCCCGTCCTACCACCTGTCACCGCTGGCCGTCGACCAGGTCGTGTGCACCGCCCTCGCGGTCGACTCGGCGCGCGGCGGAACGACGCGAGGAAAAACCGTCGACATCCTGCTGCACAAGGGAATCGGGGACCGGATCGCCGGCCGCACCTGCCCAGTGATGAGCTGAAGCCACTGCTCACGGATACCGCACCGCGCGGCTGCGAATCAAAGCTCGATTGGTCCGCTTGCGTCGTTGTGGCGAGGCAATCGAAGCACGAACCGGGCCCCTCCTTCCGGCCAGTTGCCGGCTTGGATGTCACCGCCGTGCAGCCGGGCGTTGGCCTGGGCGATCGCGAGCCCGAGCCCGCTGCTCTCCGAACGGGTCCGCACCGCGTCCGCCTTGTAGAACCGGCCGAACACGTGCGGCAGCACTTCAGGACTCAGCCCAGGCCCGTCGTCGGTGACCTCCAGCTCGATCCAGTTCTCGGTATCCCGGAGCACCACGGAAACCGGCCGTCGACCGTGGCGCAGGGCGTTACCCACCAGATTCGCGGTGATGACGTCCAGCCGGCGCCGGTCCAGCCTGGCGCCCAGCCCGTCCGGCAGCTCCAGTTGCACGGCGTCGATCCATCGCCGGGCGTCGAGCGTTGCCCTCACCGCTTCGCCGACATCGACGTCCTCCCGCACCAGCTGGGCTGATCCCGCGTCGAACCGCGAAACCTCGATCAGGTCTTCGACCAGACGGGTCAGCCGGCGAGTTTCCCGCACGAGAAGCCGGGCCGATCTGGCTGCGTTGTCCGACATGCGAGCAGCCTCCCCTTCAAGGATGTCGGTCACCGCGATCATCGCGCTCAGCGGAGTGCGCAGTTCGTGGGAGACGTCGGCGACGAATCGGCGGGAGTCGGCTTCCATGCGCCGGAGTTCCGCAACGATGCGTTCCAGCTCCGCAGCGCTGTTGTTGAAGGTGCTCGCGAGCTCGGCCAGCTCGTCATTACCGCGGACCTGGAGCCGCGCGGTGAGGTCTCCGTCGGAAAGCCGGACCGTTGCTCGGCGGAGCTCGCGCACTGGTCGCAGCACACCCCTGGCGGACAGCAGCGCGACCAGCACGGCCAGCGGCACCGCGAGCACCCCCGTCAGCCACGCCATGCGGGCCTGCGCGTTGATCTGCTGCTGGATGGCCGACAGGTCGTGAACGACGTACACCTCCAAACCTGAAGGCACGCTCGTGCCGCTCAACTGCCTGGTCAGCACCGGCATCCCGATTACCAGCGCGGGCCCTTCGGAGGTGCCGACTTGCTGCGCCTCGACCCGCGAATGGGCACGCACAGCCGCCTGCAGTTCAGCAGAGATCACCGGGTCGAGCGGCGTTTCCGGAGAACGCAGATCGTGGTAGACGACGGTGGCGACGGGGGGAAGCTGCGCGGCGAGTGCGTCCAGCGATGACTGGTCCGGGGGGTACGTCAGGTCCGGAGCGAGTGCGGTCACGCGCTGGCGTACCTCGGCGACTGCCGAGTTCTGGTCCGCAGCCAGCAGGGACGAACGTGCCGTCGCATAACCGGCCACGGTGGCCGCGGCCACGGCCGCCATCGACACCAGCAGGAAACCGAATATCAGCCGAACCCGCAGCCCGCTCAGGAATCGGGGAGACCTCACCGGACCTCTTTCACTGATCAAACCGGTCCGAAGCGGTAGCCGAAGCCCCACACGGTCTGCACGTAGGCGGGGCTCGCCGGGTTGTCCTCGATCTTGGAACGCAACCGCTGCACGCAGGCGTCGACGATCCGGGAATCCCCGAGGTACTCGTGTTCCCACACCGCCTGCAGCAGCTGCTGCCGGCTGAACACCTGGCCGGGTGTCGCGGACAAGGTGAGCAGCAGCCGCAGCTCCGTCGGCGCCAGCGCCACCCGGCTGCCGACCTTGGTCACGACCAGTGAACCTCGATCGATCACCAGGTCCCCATGGGTCTGGGCCGATAGCTGCGGTGATGCACCGCGACGCAACACAGCCCTGATCCGGGCGTCGAGAACTCGGGGCTGGACGGGCTTGACCACGTAGTCGTCGGCGCCCGCCTCCAGACCGCTGACGACGTCCAGATCGTCACTTCGCGCGGTCAGCATGATGATCGGGACCTCACCTGAGCCGCGGATGCGGCGGCACACCTCGAAGCCGTCCATCCCCGGCAGCATCAGATCGAGCACCACGATGTCCGGCGGCTGCGACCGGAAAGCGGTGAGCCCCTCCTCCCCCGTCGATGCGGTCCGCACCACGTGCGCCTGTTGGCTCAGGCCCAGCTGCAGACCCTCCCGCACCGCGGGATCGTCCTCGATCAACAACACATGTGACACCCGCACAGTATCGGCTTCACCTTTTGGTTCGAACATGCCGACCACCCCTCATCGCACAGCTAGGACGTCCCGATGGCCGCCCCACAACGCCGTGCACAATTCGTGACAAATCGGTGACGGGGTCATTTGACCTGGGGTGGGAGCGCCTTGACTACCAGGTCAACGTAGAGGCCGGTGCCGCTCGGGTTTCGTGGGTGCGTGTCATCGTCCCAGAAGGCATCCGGGTGGTTCTGCGCCGCGGTGCGCCAGTCGACCACGGTGACGTTCGGCCACCTGGCCTCGGCGTCCGCCAATTTCGCGTTGACCCGGTCCTGCCAGTCCTCGGGGACGCTGATGTTGATCAACACCACCTCGCGCTGCGGTCCGGCTTCCCAGATCACGCGTTCCAGGGTGCTCGTGTTGAAGTCTCCGTTGGTGCCCAATCCGACGACGACCACCGAGCCCAGCCTGCCGCTGTCGCGTTCGGATCCGATCAGCTCCGGAAGGTCCCACATCTGGCGGCCGATCTTCACGTCCAAGTTCGCGCCCGGCAGCCTTTCCCGCAGTGCGGTGCCGGCTGCCGCCATGACGGAGTCGCCGAAAGCGGTCACCCCGGTACCCGGCACACGCCGTTCTTCGATGGCGGGTACCTGAGTTCCTTGGATGGCAGGCACCTCCGTCGACGGAACGACCGGGGGTGGGGGTGACGGATTCAGCGGAGTGGTCTCGGCCGCATCCTCGCCCGCCGCGATCTGGGACTGGAGGTCGTTCTTCGGCGGCGCGAGCACCACGCCCGTGACTGCGAGCAGGAGCAGCACCACCACGCTACCGGTGAGGACGGCTGGCCCTGTCCTGGTATCGCCCGTGCGCGATGGAGCGGCCAGTCGACGGATCGTCACGCGGATACCGTTGCGGCGGAACTGTTGCTCGACCAAGCGGTAGGAAACCGCCGCAGCCGCGAGGGAAACAGCCGTGACCAGACCCACGAACAGAGCATCGGAAACAGCGAGACCGCTGGCCGAGAACAGCACGACCACGGGCATGTGCCAGAGATAGATCCCGTAGGAGCGCAAACCGAGCCACCGGAGAGGTCGCCAGCTGAGCAGGCGACCGAACCAACCAGCCGCCGGGATCGCCGCCGCCACCACCACACCGGTGACGACGGCGACCAGTCCGAATCCGCCGGAATACAGGAACTCGCTCGACCCGCTCAGCAGTACAGCCATGAAGGCGAGCGCCACTGCTCCGGCCAAGCCGAGCACGCTGAGGACGCCGGCGCCAACACGCTTCAGCCCCGCCAACCACTCCGATGGCATCGCGATCGCCAACGTAGCCCCCAGCAGAAGACCGAACGCATGCGTGTCGGTGCCGTAGTAAACGCGCGACGCGTCAGCTCCCGGATCGTGCAGCACGATCATCGCGATTGCGGAAGCGCAGGCCATGGCGAACGCAATGCAGGCGCGTGCACTCCGGCGGCGCACCAGGCGCAGCACCACGAGCAGAACCAGCGGCCAGACCAGGTAGAACTGTTCCTCCACTGCGAGCGACCACAGGTGCAGGAGCAGCGACTGATCCCCGAACTGGGAGAAGTACGACGCCCCGCTGACGACGCCCCACCAGTTGCTGGTGAACGTCACCGCAGCCAGCAACTCGCCGCCGATACCAGACAGCAGACTGGGTTTCACGATCGTTGCTGCCGCCGTGGCGACTGCCAGGACCACCAGCACCGCCGGAACGAGCCGACGGACCCGCCGTACCCAGAAAGTCGTCAGATCCAGACCGCCCTTCTGCTGCCACTTGGCGCACAGCTGATCCGTGATCAGATATCCGCTGATGACGAAGAACACGTCCACGCCGAGGAATCCGCCCGGCAACCACTCCTCGTTCCCGTGGTAGACCAGCACCATCAGGACCGCGATCGCCCGCAGGCCGTCGAGTCCACTTGCGTATCGCCGTTTCGCGTCGCCGGTTCGGTTCTCCGCCGGTATCCGCTGCATCCGCGCTGTCTGGTCTGCAGCAAGTTCGCGACCAAGCGGCGGCATGCGAAGTGGAATTGTGTCAGCCGTCCCCAGCGGTACCGGTCTCATCGGGGCCGTGTCGGCGGTGCCCCTTGGCGTTGCTGCCGTAGGAGCGGCTTCTCCGATACCGTGCTGCGGCGTCATGCGACGCCTCATGTTCATCTAATTACCCCTTGCTACAGCGGTGGTCGCAGCTAAACCGGTGGCACGGGCACAACCAAGCCCGCACGTCGAATTGGCAGCCATGTACGAGAAGGCCATTCGAAAGGCACTGGAACCCGCACCGACGGATGTCCGGCGCGGTTTCCCTGTTGTCAGAGGAACCGCTCAGGCATCAGTCCCGCGAGCTCTCGACTGTGGACAGATGCGAACCCTGCATGGATGTCCTGCACGTCTGTCCTTCATGGTGCGCAAGGGATGTGCGCATCGTTCAATGGCGATGTCATGGTCGTGTCACAGATTGCTGCTGGGGCTGTGATTTCTGGTAACCATCGCCGTCGAAGCAAGCGATGCGCCACGCCGTGGAACCACCCGGCCCCGGACCTGTTACAGATCCAAGACATTTCCCGCGCATGCGCATGACATCGTCCCGCCAAACTTGATGCCATGCCAGCCGCATCGCCACCACCCCGGACCACCCGGCGACGGGCTCGCCGCATCACCATCGCGCTCGTCTGCGCCGGGGCGATCGGTGCCGCCTCCTACGGCCTGCTGTCCTCCCACATGCCGTACAAGTCCGTGGACGTCTTCGAAGCGCTGGGGGACGGCCGCCCGAGCGCGGCGCCCGACAGCACGGGCCGAACACCGCTGAACATCCTGCTGATCGGTTCGGACACCCGGTCCGGCGACAACGCCGCCTACGATGCGGCCGGCGACCAACAGATCACCGGGGCGAGGTCGGACACGATGCTGGTGGTCCACCTCTCCGCCGACCGCCGAAGCGCCACCGTCGTCTCAATCCCCCGCGACACCCTGGCACCCCGGCCGTCGTGTCCGTTGCGCGATGGGCGATGGACGCCGGCGGCCAGGCAGGCTCCGGTCAACATGGCGCTCGGGGTCGGCGGTGTGACCTGCGTGGTGACGACCGTCGAGAAGCTCACCGACCTGCGGATCGACCACGTCGTCCAGGTCGACTTCGTCGGATTCGCCAAGCTCGTCGACGCGATCGGTGGCATCGAGGTCACGCTGCCGGAACCGATCGACGATCCGTACAGCGGCCTTCACCTCCCCGCCGGCAGCCATCTGCTCAACGGCGAGCAGGCATTGGCCTTCAACCGCACCAGGCACGGTGTCGGCGACGGTAGCGACCTCGCCAGGATCGGCCTGCAACACCAGTTCCTCACCGCGCTCTGGCACAAGCTGGATGCCGAACAACTGCTGTTCGATCCCGTGCAGCTTCAACGAATCCTGCGTACCGCAGGCTCCGCCGTCACGATCGACAGCGGACTGTCCTCATTGGACGATATTCTGGACCTCGGAACACGTCTGCACGACCTGTCCGCGCAGGAGGTCACTTTTCTGACCATGCCGCACGCCACCAGCTCGACCGACCCCAACCGCCTGGTCCCCGCACAGCCCAAAGCGGACCAACTGTGGCTCCTGCTCCGCACCGACCAACCCATCACGGTGCTGGACGGACCCGGCTAGGGACGACGTCCGGCCCTCGATGGCCCTGCTCAGGCGAGAGCGGGCCAGAGCAGGAATTTGCTGTGGCCGGTATCACCACATGCCGGGCCAACCGCTCCACTGCTCCAACGTCCAAATAGGAAGAACCGAAGAACGAAGTCAGGGGACATAGCGTGGTCAACACCGTCGGACGGCGCACGATGCTAGGGGTTCTTGCAACAGCTGCCGCTGCCGCCTTCCAACCGAGAATCGGCCCGGCGCACGCCGATCCCGCTCCCGCCCGGCCCAACTGGCGGGCCCTTTCAACGCTCCTCGGAGATCGGCTGGTGCAACCTCCGGATGCGCGCTACGAGGCGGACCGGATGCCATTCAATCTCCTCTACGACGATCGCAGGCCGGCCGCCCTCGCGCACGTACGCACGCCGGAGGAGGTGCGAGCATGCCTGGAGTTCGCGCAGACCACACGGATGCCGGTCGCAGCCCGCAGCGGCGGACACAGCTACGCGGCGTACTCGACCCCGCAGGACGGCCTGGTCGTCGCCCTCGACGGCCTGAACGGGGTCGAGGTCCATACGGACGGCACCGCATCGATCGGCCCGGGAGCGCGGCTCGGAGATGTCTATGCCGCACTGGCGCGGGCGGGGCGGTGCCTGCCCGCGGGTTCATGCCCGTCGGTGGGCATCGGCGGGCTCACCCTGGGCGGTGGTATCGGACCGCTGACCCGCCAGTACGGATTGACCTGCGACCAGTTGGTGTCGGCGCAGGTCGTGACCGGCGACGGACGCATGGTCACGGCCTCCGCCGACTCCGAACCCGAACTGTTCTGGGCGTTGCGCGGCGGAGGAGGCGGCAACTTCGGCATCGTGACCTCGCTGCAGCTGATCACCGCACCCGCCCCGGAGCTAACGGTGTTCTCGTTGCGATTCCCCGCCGGGTCAGCCGCCGCCGTCTTCGGTGCGTGGCAGGACTGGCTTCCCAGCTCGCCCCGCGAGTTGTGGGCCAACTGCATAATCTCGGCGGGGACGCCGCCGACGGCGCGATCGGCCGGATGCTTCGTCGGCCGGCCAGAACAGCTCGACCCGCTCCTCGACGACCTGGAACGCCGCGCCGGAGTCCGATCCGCCGCGCGCGCGGTCCTGCCCAAGGACTTCCTGGGCGCCATGCAGTTCTTCGCAGGCAGCAGTGCCAAGCAGGCTTTCGCCGCTTCCTCGCTCATCCTGCGGCACCGTGCCGACCCCGCGAGCGTGGAACGCCCCCTCGCCTCCCCAGCAGGTCTCGACGTGATCTTCGACGGGCTCGGCGGGGCGGTGTCCGAAATCGCTTCGGACAAAACCGCGTTCCCACACCGGGACGCGCTGGCTACCGCCCAGATCTACGCAGGCACGAAACCCGGACAGAGCGAACCGGCAACCTCGCGAGTGGGGCAGGTCCGCGACCAGCTCAGCGACGTCCTGGGCACCGGCGCATACGTGAACTACATCGACCCGGTGCGACCGACCGACGACTACTACGGAACCCGTCTGCCCCGGCTCCGCTCCATCGCGGCGACCTACGACCCCGACCAGGTGCTCGCATTCCCGAAATCGGTGGCCGCATAGCGCTGTTCGAGGCGGCCATCCTCCTTTGTCGCCGACACCAAACCGACAACCAAGAAGGATGCCTGATTTTCAGGCGAGTTGGACTCAGCGCAGCCAACCATCCAGCTCTGCGCGATCGAGGTCGGATGAACGCAGTTGGTCCCCCGGCTCGTGCCATCGGAAGAATGGACGCTGTCCTCCCGCAACAACCGCATCCACTCGACCGGACGAATGCTCGGTGTCCTGGGGTGGTCGGGCCGCCACTGCGGTGGCCGCCCGACCACCGTGATGCAACAGGAGCGCACCGCGTTCTTCGCAGGCGTGTCAGCGGTGGCGCAGGGGACGAGCACAGCTGCCGCTGCGACGAGTGCAAGCGCCGGCAGGGTGAGCGCAGCGATGATCCGCCAGCATGCCGAGTGCACTGCCACCCTGGGTGCCATCGCAGCGAGACCGGCGCTGATCACCGACACGACCCATGAGGTGGCCAGGGTGGTCCAGAGGATGAGCCCGAGCCGGGGCGCTGCGGATTGCCAACGTCGACAAGCTCGCATCAGACGGGGTCCCATGCAGCCAACGCTGCGATGTAGGCGACCAGCCCGATGAGCAGCGGTGTCATCGGTCCTCCGGTGCCTCGGCGAGCAGTTCCCGCAGCATCGCGGCCTCCTCATCGGTGATCTCATCGACGAACTTGAGGAACGTCGCGCGCGGACTGTTGCTGGCAGCGAGCGCTTCCCGCATCAGCATGATCTCGACTCTTCTCGCTCGGATCCACAGTTCACATCTCCCTCTCCGTCCCCACAAGTCACGTCTATCTCTCGGATCAGCCATCGAAACTCGGCACTAGTAGTTCTCGCCGAAGCGGGCATCACAGTGCAGCGCATGATCACCGACTGCCGGCGGCCGGGACCGCCTGTCATCGGGCATCTCGGCGTTCACGCTCGGCGAGCCGCGATCGAACCGGCGCCTCACCGCCCCGGAGCGCCCCGCCGGCGATCGAACACCTCGTAGATCAGCTGTGCCCTTTGGGGTAGTCGGCCCGCGTGTGGCGCGTTGTGCGGAGGAGGGGCGCGGACACAAGCAACTCCGCCCAAACAGTGTCGGCGGAACAATGACACCCCGAGACCGGTGGCTCATGGTGGTCTGCAACACGCACGTGGCCGAAAGAACATGCGACGTTTGCGACACATGCCTGGAACCGACCTGGCGGCAGTACTGCCGCACGAACGGAGCTTTCCCAGATGAGTCAGGCACCCACCGAGGAATACCGCCGAACACTGAGCAGCCGGCACATCAACATGATCGCCCTCGGCGGCGCGATCGGGGTCGGATTGTTCCTGGGCTCGGGCAAAGCCCTGCACCAGGTCGGCCCCGGCCTCATCGCCATCTACGCGATCGCCGGCCTGATGATCTTCTTCGTGATGCGGGCACTCGGCGAACTGCTGATGTACCGGCCGGTCAGCGGCTCCTTCGCGGAGTACGCCGGGGAGTTCGTCGGACCCTGGGCGAAGTTCGCCACCGGCTGGGGATACTGGCTGGTGTGGATCGTGACCGGCATGGCGGAGATCACCGCCGTCGGCAAGTACTTCCAGTTCTGGTTCCCCCACGTTCCACAATGGATCCCGGCGCTCATCGCGTTGTTCGTCCTCACCGGGGTGAACCTGATCGCGGTGAAGCTCTTCGGCGAGTTCGAATTCTGGTTCGCCCTCATCAAGGTGCTGGCCATCATCGGACTGATCGTGCTGGCCGCGCTGATCCTGGTGTTCGGGTTCAGCAACCTCGGCGACACGGCGGCGGTGAGCAACATCTGGTCGCACGGCGGGCTCTTCCCCAACGGCCCGACCGCCGCGCTGCTGTCGTTCCAGATCGTCATGTTCGCCTTCGTCGGCGTCGAGATGGTCGGCCAGACCGCGAGCGAGAGCACGAACCCGCAGAAGGTGCTGCCGCGCGCGATCAACTCGGTCATGTGGCGAATCCTGATCTTCTACGTCGGAGCTCTCACCGCGCTGACCGTGCTGGTGCCGTGGGACCGGTTCCCGGCCAGCGGCAGTCCATTCGTCCACGCCTTCAGCCTGATCGGCATCCCGGCCGCGGCCGGCGTGGTGAACTTCGTGGTGACCACCGCGGCACTGTCGTCCTGCAACAGCGGCATCTACTCCACCGGGCGAATGCTGCGCACCCTGTCCCAGGACGGGCAGGCACCGCGAAGCACCGGCCGCCTCAACGCCCGCGCCGTACCATCCCGCGCCATCGCGGTCACATTCGTCGCGATGCTGCTCGGCGTCCTGATCAACTACCTGGCCCCCGAGGAAGCCTTCACCTACATCACCAGCGCGAGCACCGTCGGCGCCATCTTCACCTGGGGCATGATCATCATCGCCCACCTCGCGTTCCGCCGGAAAGTAGCCGCCGGCACGATCCCGGCAGGAAAGTTCCGGATGCCCTTCGCCCCCTACTCCAACTACCTCGTACTCGCCTTCCTCGCACTCGTCGTGGCACTACTGGCGTTCGACCCCGACACCCGGATCGCCCTGTACCTCACACCAGTCCTAGCCACCGCAGGCACCATCGGCTACCTCGCGGTACGCAACCGCCGACCGGACACCCAGACGAACGCTCCCGCCGAGCAAACCCAGCCCTAACAGCAAATCGCGACTGGCGCGTGCGCTGGCCCCCCGTCCCAGCGCACGCACCAGCGACAGCCCCCCTACATGTCTACGACTGCACCCAGCACCACCTGGCCGGATATCCACAGTGGATGGACGAAGACATCAACGCGAGCAGATGACAGGGCCGATGCGCCAGCGGCGGATCCGCTTCCGCGAATGGCGCAAGCGCCGCTGCAACAACGCGGACAACCGCGCGACGACGTCGCCCGTGGGACCGAGGTGTTGGCGGCCGAGCATCGAGCAGCGACTCAGTCCCAGGTCAGGAACCGGTAGTGCAGCCCGGTCGACGATTCCTGCCATGCCCCACCCCGCGCGCGTCCCCGACTACCTCTACGGCCGGAACCGCGGCGGCAGCGCTGCCCTTGCCGATAACCTCATCCGCGAGCGCCTGGGTGGCATCCTCAACGAGTACCACCACGCAGCCTGACCTCGATGAATGACATTCCGGCAAGCGCACCGGCGGATTTCAGCGCAGATGGCCTGCGTTGATCCAGCTCTCGAATAGCTGCACCCGTTCGGCAGGCCAGGCTTCGTCGCAGGGCATACTGCCGTTCGAGAGCTTTTCATAGATTTTATCGACGTTGGAGCGCACGTCCTGGTAGGAAGAAAGGTCGAACAGCCCCGACATCGCCTCGATGTCCTTTGACCGAAACAGGGGACGGATGTCGTGTTCGAAACTCGGTTCCTGATGGTTCACTTGATTCGCCTTCTTCCGAAGCTCCTGCTGCCGGGCCTTCCCGCTCACCGAGGCTGGACCCTGCCGACCAGTTTCCGGTCAGACCACGTTCTCTGCGACCGCAACGCCCGCCCGGTGCTTCAGACAGACCTCGCCGCCGCCCGGACCAGTCTCCAGAGGATGATCCGCACCGAGAAGCAGTCCTCCTAGGCACCAGAGCAAATGCGGATGCGCTTTGAGAACAAGGGCAACTAGTCGGCTACCTGTACACCCGGTCGCGCTTGATGAGGACCAAAGCCCCAGGTTGGTGCCCCGCCACCAACGGCATGCCGGCCATGGCGTCAGCGGCCTGTTCCTGAGCTTTGGCTGCGACCGTGGAAGCGTCGTTCCCGCAATACCGACCCGCGTTGGGTACGGCCACTCGGTGGGCGAGCAGGGACGTAGTGCTCTGGGCTGTCGGCCGCTGTCCCTGGAGCGTTGGCGGCATCGGTGCCATCTATACGGGCAAAGGCTGGCGAGCATGGGAGAGTCAGATCGCGGGAGCAGCACGCAGGTGTGGGTGGCTCCTGACGGGATAATCGCGTGCTTGTTCGACCTCGACGGTGTGCTGACCAGTACCGCCGCACAGCACATGGCGGCTTGGAAGCAGACCTTCGACGCGTTCCTGCGGGAGCGGGAGGGCGAGCGCTTCTCGCCGTTCACCGAGGACGACTACCTCGAGTACGTGGACGGTCGGCCGAGGGCGGACGGCGTGCGCCAATTCCTCTCATCCCGCGGCATCGCCCTGCCCGAGGGCAGTCGCGACGACCCGCCGGCCGCGGACACCGTCCACGGGGTGGGCAACCGGAAGAACGAGGTCCTGCTCGCCATCATCCAGGAACACGGGGTGCACCCGTATCCGGGATCGGTGCGCTATCTGGAGGCGGTGCGGGACGCCGGACTCGCCGTCGGCGTGGTCACCTCCTCGGAGAACGGCGCCTCGGTGCTCGACGCCGCGGGTCTGAGCCAGTTCGTGCAGGCGCGGATCGACGGCCTGGTGATCAGCAGGGAAAACCTGCGCGGTAAGCCGGAGCCGGACTCCTTCCTGGCCGGTGCCCGGGCGCTCGGCGTCGAACCGGCCGCGGCGGCGGTGTTCGAGGACGCTCTCGCCGGCGTGCAGGCCGGCCGGACCGGTGGGTTCGGCTGGGTGGTCGGCGTGGACCGCACCCACCAGGCGGACGAGTTGCGGGCGCACGGCGCGGACATCGTGGTGTCGGACCTGGCCGACATCCTCGCCGCGAAACCGACGACCCGTTGGGGGTGACGCAGTGGCGACCCGTCCGCAACCCGGTTACGAGGTGGCCCCGTGGGAGCTGCGGTGGCGGTGGCTGAACGTGGACGCCCTGCGCCGGACCGAGTCCACCTTCGCGCTGTCCAACGGCCACATCGGATTCCGAGGTTCGCTCGAGGAGGGCGAACCTCGCGGCCTGCCCGGCACCTATCTCAACGGCTTCTACGAACAGCGGCCACTGCCGTACGCCGAGGCCGGGTACGGCTACCCGGAAGACGGGCAGACGGTGGTCAACGTGACGGACGGCAAGATCATCCGGTTGCTGGTCGAGGACGAACCGGTGGACATGCGCTACGGCTCGGCCCCGCACCACGAGCGGGTGCTCGACTTCCGCTCCGGCACGCTGCGTCGGACCACCGAGTGGATCTCGCCGACCGGCCGGCACGTGCGGATCACCTCGGAGCGGCTGGTGTCGTTCACGCAGCGCGCCATCGCCGCGATCCACTACGAGGTCGAACCGCTGGACGGGCAGGCACAACTCGTGGTGCAGTCCGAGCTGCTGGCCAACGAGCCGATCGAGCACGAATCCGACGACCCGCGGGTGGCCGCCGTCCTGGAGGGCGCCCTGGTCACGGACTTCGCCATGGGCGAGGGCAGCCGCGCCGTGCTGGGCCACCACACCCGCAGGTCCGGCCTGCGCATGGCCGCGGCGATGGACCACGAGGTGGACGCGCCCGCAGCGGTGTCGACGGAGAACTGGACCGAAGGCGACCTGGCCCGGCTGACCCTGGCTGCCGAGGTGCCCCAAGGGCGGAAGCTGGCGCTGACCAAGTACGTCGCGTACGGATGGTCCAGCCAGCGGTCCCCGCAGGCCCTGCGGGCGCAGGTGGAGGCGGCACTGGCCGGTGCCCGGCAGAGCGGCTGGCAGGGCCTGCTCGACGAGCAGCGCGCCTACCTGGACGACTTCTGGGATGCCGCGGACGTTGAGATCGACGGTGACGCCGAGCTGCAGCAGGCGGTCCGGTTCGCACTGTTCCACGTGCTCCAGGCCGGTGCCCGCGGGGAGAGCCGAGCGATCCCCGCCAAAGGCCTCACCGGCCCGGGCTACGACGGGCATGCCTTCTGGGACTCCGAAACCTTCGTCCTCCCCGTGCTGACCTACACCGTCCCGGACGCGGCCAGGGAGGCGCTGCGGTGGCGGCACTCCACATTGGACAAGGCGCGCACCCGGGCGGCGCAGCTCGGCCAGGCCGGGGCGGCGTTCGCGTGGCGGACCATCAACGGCGACGAATGCTCCGGCTACTGGCCGGCCGGCACCGCGGCGTTCCACATCAACGCCGACGTCGCCGACGCCACCGCCCGCTACCTCGCTGCCACCGACGACAAGAACTTCGAGGCCGAGTGCGGGCTGGAGCTCCTCGTGGACACCGCGCGACTGTGGACGTCGCTGGGCCACCACGACGCGCACGGCCGATTCCGCATCGACGGCGTCACGGGCCCCGACGAGTACACCGCGATCGTCGACAACAACACATACACCAACCTCATGGCCCAGCGAAACCTGCGCGAGGCCGCGAACCGCTGCGAGCAAAACCCCGATCTGGCAGGACAATTCGGCGTCGACGAGGAGGAGACCGCCTACTGGCGGGACGCGGCAGACCGGATGGTGGTGCCCTTCGACGAAACGGTCGGCGTGCACCCGCAGTCCGAGGCATTCACCTGGCACGCCCCCTGGGACTTCGCCAGCACACCTTCGGAGCACTACCCGCTGCTGCTCCACTACCCCTACTTCGAGCTCTACCGCAAGCAAGTGATCAAGCAGGCGGATCTGGTGCTGGCCATGTGGCTGCGCGGCGATGCGTTCACCCCCGAGCAGAAGGCCAGGAACGTGGCGTACTACGAGGCGCTGACCGTGCGGGACTCCTCGCTGTCGGCGGGCGTGCAGGCGGTGCTCAACGCCGAGGTCGGTCACCTCGAACTCGCCTACGACTACTTCGCCGAGGCAGCTCTGGCCGATCTCTACGACATCCACCACAACGTGCACCAAGGCCTGCACATCGCCTCGCTGGCCGGCGCCTGGATCGCCGCGGTCGCCGGGTTCGGCGGCATGCGCGACCACGACGGCGAACTCACCTTCGCGCCCCGGCTGCCCACCGAACTCAGCCGCCTCGATATTCGCGTGTGCTTCCACGACAGCAGGATCTGCGTCACCATCAACCGCGACGAGGCGACTTACGAGCTGCGCCGCGGCGAGGCCGTGCAGACCTCGCATCACGGCGAACCGATCACGCTCACCCAGGGCAAACCGATCACCCTCCCGATCCCGCCACCGCCGCAGAATCCCGCACCTCGCCAACCCGCCGGACGCGCCCCGACCCACCGCCGCCCGTCTCCGGTGCCTGGTCAGGTGTTGCGGCCGATCGGCCCGGCCCCCGAGTAGCGACCTTCAAGCCGAAGCTATCTCCGCACGGTGTCGCCGGCGTCTTCCAGATACCACTGGTACGGCGCGATCAGTTCGCTGACAGCCGGTTCGGGCCCCCATGAGCCGGGGGCGTACCGCTGTAGCTGCGGTGGATTCTCGAGCAACGGGGTCGACGCTTCCCAGATGCGCTCGATGCCATTCGACCTGGTGAACAGCGACTGGTCGCCCAGCATGGCGTCCAGAATCAATCGCTCGTAGCCTTCGAGCCCGTGTTCCTGGCAGAAGGAGTCGGCGTAGCGGAAGGTCATTGCTTCTGGTGCGAGTCTCATGGTGGGTCCGGGCTCTTTCGCCAGGAAGCAGGCGGCGATCCACCCGGGGTCCCCGAAGTCGATCACGATCTGGTTGCCTCGGCTCCTCTCCTGCGGGGAGGGATCGATAGGGAACATCCGCAGAGGCGGCTCGCGCAGGCCGAGGGTGACCACCTGACGGTGCTGTGCGAGTTTCTTGCCGGAGCGCAAGTAGAACGGCACACCGGCCCAGCGCCAGTTGTCCACCTCCAACCGCAGCGCGGTGAACGTCTCGGTCTGCGAATCGGGAGCGACGCCCGATTCGTCGCGGTAGCCGTCGTACTGACCGCGCACGGCGTGCCCGGGTTCGATGGGGCGCAGCGCTTCGAAGACCTTGTCCTTCTCGTCGCGCAACGGCTGGGCAGCCAGCGAGACGGGCGGTTCCATCGCCGCGATGCCCAGCACCTGGATCAGGTGCGTGACGATCATGTCCCGGAAAGCTCCGGTGCCTTCGTAGAAGTGGGCGCGGCCTTCGAGGCCGAGCGTCTCGGGCACGTCGATCTGCACATGGCTGATGTGGTCCCGGTTCCAGATGGGTTCGAACATGCCGTTGGCGAAGCGGAGGGCGAGGATGTTGTCCACCGACTCCTTGCCGAGGAAGTGATCAATGCGGAAGATCTGGGATTCATCGAAAACGGCGTGGATCGTTTCGTTGAGCGCTCGTGCCGAAGCGAGATCCGTGCCGAAAGGCTTCTCCACGATCACTTTCGAGTTCTCCGCCAGGCCCGAGTCGCCGAGCATTCCGATGACGGATCCGAACGCAGCGGGCGGAACGGCCAGGTGGAAGAGTCTGCGTGGCTGCCCGCCGAGGGAGTCCTCGGCTTCCCGCACGGCCGCGGGCAGCCGGCCGGCGTCCGGTGGGTCGGATGCGGCGAAGGACAGCGAGTCCGCGAAGGACTCCCACACCGGCCCGGACGGCTCGCAGCGTCCGAAGGTGGCGACCGCATCGTGCGCGAGTTCGCGGAACGCATCGTCGTTCAGCGCGGAGTGAGCCCGACCCGAGCCCACGATGCGGTAGCCGTCTGGGAGGAGGCCCGCCCAGGCGAGGTGGAACAGTCCGGGGAGCAGTTTGCGCTTGGCGAGGTCGCCGGTGGCGCCGAAGAGCACGATCACGTGGTTGTCCGGGCGTGTCATGACCGGCTCCTTTTCTCGGCGTGTCCGCCGAACTCACTGCGCATGGGACAACAGCTTGTCGGCGTACTCGCTGAGGCCTCGAGACTGAAACCGCTCGGTCAGCGCCGTGGTGATCACGGCGGCAGGTACGCCTTCATCGACGGCCGCCAGCACGGTCCACCGCCCTTCACCGGAGTCCGAGACGCGCCCGGTGAATTCCTCCAGCCTCGGTGACCGGGCAAGTGCGTCCGCGGTCAGGTCGACGAGCCAGGAGCCCACGACCGAGCCGCGGCGCCATACTTCGGCGACCTGGCCGACATCGATCTCGTACTGGTAGAACTCCGGTTCCCGCAGCGGGGCGGTCTCGGCGTCGGCGGTGTGCTTGCGGCGCCCGGCGTCCGCGTGCTCGATGATGCTGAGGCCCTCGGCGATCGCGCCCATCATCCCGTACTCGACTCCATTGTGGACCATCTTCACGAAGTGCCCGGCTCCACTCGGACCGCAGTGCAGATAGCCGTCCGGCGCTGTCCCGTCGGCCCGCCTGCTCGGTGTCGGCTCGGCGGCGCCGGCGCCGGGCGCGATGGTCCGGAAGATGGGGTCGAGTCGAGCGACGGGCTCGGTCTCGCCCCCGATCATGAGGCAGTAGCCGCGTTCCAGGCCCCAGACACCGCCCGACGTACCGCAGTCCAGGTAATGAATGTGGCGAGGAGCAAGCTGAGCCGCACGGGTGATGTCGTCGCGGTAGTAGGAGTTGCCGCCGTCGATGACCATGTCGTCCGGGTCGAGGAGCTCGGTCAGCTGGTCGAGGGTGGGCTGTACGACGGCGGCCGGCAGCATGAGCCAAACGGCCCGTGGCCGCTCCAGCTTCGCCACCAAGTCGCCGAGCGATCCGGCGCCGACGGCGCCCTCATCTTCCAGCTCCCTCACTGCCTTTTCGTTGACGTCATAAACCACGCAGTGGTGGCCGTCGCGCATGAGCCGGCGCACGAGGTTCGCGCCCATCCGGCCGAGTCCGATCATGCCGAGCTGCCTGGGGGTGTCGGTTGCCATGGCTGCTCCCCTGTGTCCGGGTCCCTAGCGTTTCAGGGCGCGGTAGCGACGGATGAGGGCGTTGGTCGACGAGTCGTGGGCGAGTTCCGGTTCGACGTCGGAGGTGAGTTCCGGGATGATCCGCGCCGCGAGTACCTTGCCGAGCTCCACCCCCCATTGGTCGAAGGAGTCGATGTCCCAGATCACCCCCTGGGTGAACACGCTGTGCTCGTAGAGCGAGACGAGTGCGCCGAGCAGATGCGGTGTCAGGATCTCGCCGAGTAGCACATTGGTGGGGCGGTTGCCTTCCATCACCCGGTGCGGAACGATCTCGGGCGGGGTGCCTTCCGCCCGGACTTCCTGCTCGGTCTTGCCAAGGCGAGCGCCTCGGCCATGTTGGACGACAGGGTGTCGTGGTGGTCGCCGAGCGGGTTGAGGCTCTTGCCGAAGCCGATCAGATCGACCGGTATCAGCCGGGTCCCCTGGTGAATGAGCTGGTAGAAGCTGTGCTGGCCATTGGTGCCCGGCTCACCCCAGTAGACGGGTCCGGTGTCGTAGTCGACCGCTTTTCCTTCCAGGGTCACGTGTTTGCCGTTCGACTCCATGGTGAGTTGCTGCAGGTAGGCCGGGAACCGCTGCAGGTACTGCTCGTAGGGCATGATGCCGGCGGTCTGGACGCCGAAGAATTCGGCGTACCAGACGGTGAGCAGTCCCATGAGCCCAGGCAGATTCGCCTCGAGCGGGGCCGTGCGGAAGTGTTCGTCCATGGCGTGGAAACCCGCCAGCATGTCGTGGAACTGCTCGGGTCCGAGGGCGATCATGGTGGAAAGACCGATGGCGGAGTCCATCGAATAACGACCGCCCACCCAGTCCCAGAACTCGAACATGTTCGCCGTGTCGATGCCGAATTCCGCTACGCGCGGGGCGTTGGTCGAGACCGCGACGAAGTGCCGCGCGACGGCCTGCTCGCTGCCGAGGGCGTTGACCACCCAGTCGCGCGCCGAACGGGCGTTGGTGAGGGTCTCCAGCGTGCCGAAGGTCTTGGAGGAGATGATGAAGAGGGTTTCCTCCGGGGAGAGATCGCGGGTCGCCTCAACGAAATCAGTCGCATCCACATTGGATACGAAGCGGAATGTCAGGTCGCGCTGGGTGTAGTTGCGCAGCGCCTCGTACGCCATTACCGGCCCGAGGTCGGAGCCACCGATGCCGACGTTGACGATGTTCCTGATCGGTTTTCCGGTGTGCCCCTTCCAGCCGCTCGACCGGATGCGCTGGGCGAACGCGGCCATGCGGTCCAGGACGGAATGGACCTGGGCGACGACGTCGACGCCGTCGACAACGAGCGAACTCCCCTTCGGCATGCGCAGCGCCACGTGCAGCACCGGGCGGTCTTCCGAGACGTTGATGTGCTCGCCGCGGAACATCGAGTCCCTGCGCTCTTCCACTCCGCACGCTCGTGCCAGCTCGCACAGCAGACGCATCGTCTCGTCCGTGACGCGGTTCTTGGAGTAGTCGAGGTACAGGCCGGCTGCCTCCGCGCAGAGGCTCTCACCACGGCCCGGATCCTGAGCGAACAGCTCACGCAGATGGACGGTTCCGATCTCGGCGTGATGTTGTTCCAGTGCCTTCCACGAAGGCTGTTGCCGGAGGGGCGTGATGGACATCTCTCGGCCCTCGGATCGGTCGGTTCGGTCAGGGCGAAGGGCGAACAAGGGCCTCCCGCTGTGCGGAGATGCAGGCCAGAAGGTCGTTCCAGGAGGCGACGAAAGAAGCCGCGCCGTCGCTCTGGAGCTTCGCAGCGAGCGCTGTGACATCCACGCCTGCGTCGGCGAACCGCGCTAGCGTCGCGTCGCAGCCGTTGCCGTCGACGGGCAAAGGCTCGTCGACCTCGCCGTGATCGTAGAAGGCCTTGAGCGTCTCGTCGGGCATCGTGTTGACCGTGAACGGCGCGGCGAGTCCGTGGACGTACAGCGTGTCCGACGCGTCGGGATCCTTGGTGCGGGTACTCGCCCACAGCAGTCGCTGCATGCGTGCACCAGCGTTCTCCAGGCGTTGCACCCGGTCCGAGTTCATCAGGGTGCGGTACGCCCGGTACGTGTCCTGTCCGACCGCGAGGCCGAGCCGGTCCCTCAGCTCCTCCCCTACTTCACGGCTGACAGCGGCATCCCAGCGGGACATGAAAACGGACGCCACCGAACCCACGGCCGGATCGAGCTCCCGCTCCACGCGTTGCTCGACGCCCGCCAGGTACGCGTCGGCGGCAGCACGGTAGTGGTCGGCCGAGAACAACAACGTGACGTTCACCGGTACGCCCGAGGCAATGCACTCGGTAATGGCCGGGAGACCTTGGGCGGTACCGGGAATCTTGATGAACAGGTTGCTCCGGCCCGCTCGGGCGTGCAATGCCTTCGCCGCTTCGATGGTCCGTGCGGTGTCGTACGCCAGGAGCGGCGAAACCTCCAGGGACACCCAGCCGTCCACACCGTCCGTTCGCTCATGAATGGACCGGAAGAAATCGGCCGCTCGCTGCAGGTCCTCGATGGCCAGCTCGAAGAAGAGCTCCTCATCCGGCTGTCCCGACGCTGATTTGGCGCGGATGGCCGCATCGTACGAGCCGGACGAGATGGCTTTGTCGAAGATCGAGGGGTTCGAGGTCAGACCGGTGACCGCGTAGGTGTCGATGTAGTGCTGGAGCTGACCGGAGTCGAGCATGTCGCGGGTGATGTTGTCGAGCCACAGGCTCTGCCCGAACTCGTGCAGGGTTTGAGTCGCTTTCACGTCATTGCCTCCTCAGCCAGGAGCCACCAGTTCGCGTGCCACCTGCGCGACGCGCTCAGGGGTGAATCCGAACTTCGTGAGCAGCTGTTTGAGGGGTGCGGAGGCACCGAAGGTGTGCATGCCGATGATGGCCCCGTCGGCACCGACATACCGGTCCCAGCCGAGCGTCGAGGCCTTTTCCACCGCGACCCTGGCCGTCACCGCGGGCGGCAGCACCTGATCGCGGTACTCCCGTGGCTGGCGGTCGAACAGCTCCCAGCACGGCATGCTCACCACCCGGCACGCGATGCCCTGGGCGGTGAGCTCGTCATGCGCGGCCAAGGCCAGCGACACCTCGGAGCCGGTGGCGAGCAGGATCACCTCGGGCTCGCCCGACGGCACGTCCGCCAGCACGTAGGCACCCCGCGCGACACCGCCGGCCGCCCCGAGCCGACTGCGATCGAAGGTGGGAAGGGCCTGCCGGGAGAGGATCAGCGCTGCGGGCTCCCGGCGCAGGGCGGTGACCACTCGCCAGGTTTCGACGACCTCGTTCGCGTCGGCGGGGCGGAAGACGAGCAGCCCGGGTGTTGCGCGCAGCCCGGCGAGCTGCTCGACGGGCTGGTGGGTGGGTCCGTCCTCGCCGACCCCGATGGAGTCGTGGGTGAAGATGTGGACGGTGGGGATCTCCATCAACGCGGAGAGGCGGATGGCCGCCTTGGCGTAGTCGGAGAAGATCAGGAATCCGGACCAGTACGGACGGAGCTTCGACAGCGCCATGCCGTTGGTGACGGCGGCAGCCGCATGCTCCCGGACGCCGAGGTGCAGGTTGCGCCCGGACCGGTCGTCGGGCTGGAAATCGCCCGCTCCGCCGAACGTGAGCCGGGTCTTGGTCGACGGTGCCAAGTCGGCGGACCCGCCGAGGACCCACGGCACCGCCTCGGCCACGGCGTTAAGTACCTGGCCCGACGAATCGCGAGTCGCCAAGCCCAACGGATCGGCCGGGAAAGTCGGCAGCGCGGTGTCCCAACCGTCCGGGAGCTCCCGACGCTGGATCCGCTCCAGCTCCTCGGCGAGATCGGGATGTGCGTTGCGGTAGGCGTCGAACGTCTTCTCCCAGCCGGTGCGCAACTCGGCGCCCCGCGCACCGATGCCCTGGGCGAACCAGTCGGGCACACCGTCGGGAATGTGGAAGTCGGCGTCCGGCGGAATTCCGAGGACGCGCTTGGTGGCTCTGACCCCCTCCGGTCCGAACGGCGCTCCGTGCGCTTTCGGTGAATCCTCGACCGGCGAGCCGTAGCCGATGTGACTGTGTACCAGCACCAGGGTCGGCCGCTCGGTCTCGGCCTGGAAGGTGTGGAAGGCGCGGCTGATCTGATCGAGGTCGTTGGCATCCGCAACGGTGGTCACGTTCCAGCCGTAGGCCAGGAAGCGAGCGGCCACCTCCTCGGTGAAGGTGATGTCGGTGTGGCCCTCGATGGTGACCCGGTTGGAATCGTAGATCCAGCACAGGTTGGGCAGCTGCAAGTGCCCGGCCAGCGAAGCGGCCTCGGAGGAGATGCCCTCCATCATGCAGCCGTCCCCGGCGAGCGCGTACACGTCGAAGTCGAAGAGCGTGAAGTCCTCGCGGTTGTACCTCGCCGCCAGCCACTGGCCGGCGATCGCCATCCCGACGGAGGTGGCGACCCCCTGGCCGAGCGGGCCGGTGGTCGTCTCGACACCACTGGTCCACCGGTACTCGGGGTGACCGGGACAGCGCGAATCGAGCTGCCGGAAGGACTTCAGATCGTCGAGGGCTACCGCCGGGCGGCCCAACACCTCGTAGTCGGGATCGACCGCGCGCACGCCGGTCAGGTGCAGGAGCGACCAGAGCAGGGCCGAGGCGTGGCCCTCGGAGAGCACGAACCGGTCGCGGTTTGGCCAGATGGGATCGGCGGGATCGAAGCGCAAGAACCGCTGCCACAACGCGTATGCAACAGGCGCCATGCCCATAGGAGTCCCGGGGTGCCCGGAATTCGCCTTCTGGATCGCATCCATGCACAGACCGCGAATCGTGTTCACAGACAGCGTGTCCAGATCGGTCATCGCTACGCCCCCTCCGTGCTCCCGATGGAGGCTTACGCCTGTGCCGCGTCGACGATCCTGGCCAAGAAGGGGCCGAGTGGAGCCACGGCCACGCGATGAGGCGGGTCACCTGTTCGGAAAGAACCGCCTTGGCAGGCCAGATTCTTGGATGTTCGGCCGAACGTGGGCCATCTCTCGAACGAGCGTAGGACTGCCCGCACCCACGCTCAACTTTTCAGCTGTACGACCGAATCACCGGGCGGGTTGTGGCTTAAGACCCTTTGATCAATTGCGAAAACCATCGATCGTGGCATGGAACCGAGTTTCCGCCGGAGCGAATCAGCGCGGGCGCCGCGTTTGCGAGGCTGCTCGGCGCGCGACTGCGGGTGGGCTCCCCCGCTGAGGCATCTGGTTGACCGCTCGATGGCCGCCGTGGGGCGGGACGCGCGGACGGAAGGAGTCGGCCCATGCGGATCGTCGTGGACCTGAATCGGTGCCAGGCATACGCACAGTGCGTGTTTCTGGCGCACGAGACCTTCAGATTGACCGGTGAGGAGGCGCTCACCTACGAGCCGAACCCCGATGACGCGCGGCGCCTGCAGGTTCAGCGAGCCGTTGCAGCCTGCCCGGTGCAAGCGATCGTGATGGACCGCTTGGACGGTGCGGAGCGAGGTGCGACGTCATGACCATGGCGGCACCGCTCGCGGAGCTGGTGCGCGACTTCAAGGCCAACGCCAGGATTGTCATCGTCGGTGCCTCACTGGCAGGACTGCGGGCCGCCGAAACCTTGCGCGCGGAGGGCTTCACCGGGTCTTTGACCATCATCGGGGACGAGCCGTACGAGCCCTACGACCGTCCCCCGCTGTCCAAGCAGGTGCTCAAAGGGTGGGTGCCGGCCGACCACACCAAGCTGCCCCGTCTGCGGGATGTGGATGCGGAGTGGCGGCTCGGGGTGGCCGCCACCGGGTTGGACCGGGCCGCCAAGCGCGTGCACCTGGCCAACGGCGAGCAGGTCGCGTACGACCGGTTGCTGATCGCCACGGGCACCCGCGCGCGGCAGTGGCCCAACCCGACCGAGGCCGACCTGGAAGGGGTGCACACGGTGCGCTCGCGTGATGACGCCGCCGGGCTGCAGCAGGCGTTGGCCGCGCGGCCGTCGCGGGTGCTGGTCATCGGCGCCGGGTTCATCGGCTCGGAGGTGGCCTCCGTCTGCCGGGAACTCGATCTTCCGGTGACCGTCGCCGAGCGAGGCCCGGCGCCGCTGGTCGGCCCGCTCGGCGGAGTGATCGGCGAGATCGCCGCGCAGATGCATCACGACCACGGCGTGGACCTGCGCTGCGGCGTGGGCGTGTCGTCGCTGGAAGGCGACGCGAGCGGACACGTACGGCGTGCTCAGCTCTCCGACGACACGACCATCGAGGCCGACGTGGTGCTGGCCGCGCTGGGGTCGATCCGCAACGTGGAATGGCTCGCGGGCTCCGGACTGGCGGCTGGCTTCTGGGGCGTCGGCTGCGACGCCGGCGGTCGCGCCTTCGACATCAACGGCGTAGTGACCGACAGCGTCTACGTGGCCGGGGACGTGGCACGCGCGCCCCACGTGCTCTACGAGTACCAGTTTCTCGCGATGGAGCACTGGGACAATGCCGTCCTCGGCGCTGAGGTCGCGGCCCACAACATGGTGAACCTCGAGCCCGACTACTACCCGCACCTGTTGCTGCCAAGCTTCTGGTCCGGCCAGTTCGGCGTCAACATCAAATCCGTCGGCGTCCCGCCCTTCGGAGACGAGATCGCCTTCACGCAGGGGTCGGTCAAGGAGCGCCGCTTCGCCGCCGCCTACGGCCATCGGGGCCGCATCGTCGCCGCCGTCACCTTCAACCACGGCAAGTGGCTGGAGCACTACGCGCGGCTGATCGAGCAATCGGCCCCGTTCCCACCCCCGCCGCCGGGCTGGGATCAACCCGACGACCTGAAGCCGGTACCGGCTGAATTCCCGGAACACGGTGTCCCGACGGCGACACCCGACGTCGTCCTGACCGGCCACGACCCGAGTGAGCGCAGAGCCGAGTTCCGGCCGCGACGTAGCTGACGCGCCTCTCGGGACCAAGCGGAAAGAGAACAGCACCATGAGCGAGAAAACCCCCTGGCAGCAGGCCCTCCGCTACGAACACCGCGCCAATCCGTACCCGTTCTACGCCGAGCTCAGGAAGACCCCGGTGGCGCGGCAGCCCAACGGCACCTACGTCGTCAGCACCTACCGGGAGATCGTCGCATTGCTCCACGACAACCGGGTCAGCTCGGATCCCACGAAGCGCCCAGGGACGGCTCCGGGAGCGCCCCCTGCGGAGCTGGGAGCCGAGACGATCACGGAGACCATTCTGGAGCCGAACATCATCACCTCCGACCCACCCGAGCACGATCGAAACCGCAGCATGATGCTGCGACACTTCTACGGCCCGCCCCATTCGCCCCACCAGATCTCCGACCTGGATCCCGAGATCCGCAGCATCGTCGCCGGCCTCCTGGACAACATGAAGGGCAAGACCCGGATCGACGTCGTCGACGAGTTCGCCTATCCCCTGCCGGTGACCGTGATCTGCAAGATCCTGGGCGTGCCGCTGGAAGACGAACCGCGCTTCCACGCCTGGATCCAGACGGCCCTCGACAGTTTCGACCTTGGCCCGGAGTCCACCTCCGAGGAAACCCAGCGCAAGGAAGAGGACGGCCACCGAGCCGTGCAGGAGTTCGGGGAGTACATCACCAGGCTGCTCGACCAGTACGCCAAGCAGCCCGGCCCGGGCATGCTCTCGGCGATGGTGCACCACGACGGCCCGGAGGAGCACATGTCCCAGGGCACGCTCGTCAGCAATACCGTGCTGCTGCTCTTCGCAGGGCATGAAACCACGGTCAACCTGATCGCCCACAGCGTGCTCACCCTGCTCCGTCACCCCGACGCGTTCGAGAAGCTGCGCCGCCGGCCCGAGCTGATCGTGCCCGGGGTCGAGGAGCTGCTGCGCTTCGAATCATCGGTCCAGTTCTGGCACACCCGCTCCGCCCTCGAAGACATCGAGATCGCGGGCACCACCATCCCGAAGGGTGCGCCGATCTTCCTGGTGTACGGCTCGGCGAACCGCGACCCGGAACGGTTCACCAACCCCGATGAGCTCGACCTCGAACGCCCCGACAACCAGCACCTCGGTTACAGCCAGGGCATCCACTTCTGCTTCGGCGCTCCGCTCGCGCGGCTGGAGGTCCAGGCCGCGGTCGGCGAGTTCGTCCGCCGCGTGCAGAACCCGCGCCTCGTCGAGGACCCACCGCCGTACCGCCACAACCAGATTTTCCGCGGCCCACGCCACATCCCGGTCGACATCGACGGGATCCGCGACTGACCCGACTTCCGCAAAAGGATCCGCTCGCGTGGGAGACCGACTGAGACGCCGCGCGGCCAACGGCCTGCGGCCAGTCAGCGCGCGGGCCGGTTGCGTAGCAGGGGCGTCGAAGATCCGTGACTTCCCGCATGCCGTCGAACTGCTCGATGCCAAGGCCCGATTGTTCGGCGACATCGGCACCGCTTTCAACGCCCGGGTGCGGCAACTGCTGATCGAGGCGTTCACCGAGACCTGGGTGACCGAGGTGTCCCCCGCCGACGCCGCACACATCAGCATCGCGCTGGTCATCGGCCTGGAATCCCATCCGGAAGCCAACCGGCTGCTCCGCCCCGCAGCCGAAGTGCTCCTCAGCGGGCAGCCGGGCATGACAGACCGCTGACCCGTCCCACCACGTTCATCCGCTTTCCCTTCCCGCAGAAGTACTCCCATGCCCCTTTCCAGTCGCGAATGCCATCCCTCGGACTCCACTCCCGACGAGACCACTGTGGACACCGCTGGGCACTTCGCCGCTAAATATCGGCGAAGTGCGCGGAAATCTCGCCCGTGGTGAGCCCCTTCGCGTACAGCGACAACACGATCTCGTCCACGTCACCCAGGCGCCGCTGGCGCTTTTTCACGAGCTGCGGCTCGAACGTGCCTTCACGGTCTCGCGGGACCGCGATCTCGACCTCACCGACCGCGTCCGAGACCACCGTCTTGGTTCGCGTCCCGTTACGGATATTCGACGAGTCCCGATCCGGGTCGGCCTGATTCTTGGCGTGCCCCAGGTGCTCGGTCATCTCCTCGTTCAACGCCGTTTCCAGCAGTCGGGTTGTGGAACTTCACCACCATCACGCACATGGTGCTGGCAGTGGCGGCTTCGGTCACTCTGACCAGCACCGTGCGACTGCTCTCCCTCTACAAACCGAGCACCGGGATCGCAGTCTGATCCCGGATCTCACGTGATCGGGCCCCGTCCCCGGCCGGGGCCCGACGTGTGCGTTAGCTGACGTCGAGCCCGCACCCCGAGCACACCAGCACCCGGTCGTCGAGCAACTCGGTGCCGAAGGTATCCTGGACCGGGTCCCACCCGCCCAGCGGGCACCGCTCCTGCTCGTAGCGCCACGTCCGGCCCGGCACCAGCACGATCCGCCGGTCGTCCACGCCGATGTTCGGGTCGCGTCGTCGTGCAGGCTCCAGGTCAGCCCCGCGTCCATCTCCAAGGCCATCGGCTGGCTCGAACAGCGCGGCCTGGTCGGACGCGAACGCGACGACCGACGGGAACGGTACGTGATCGATGAACACGTCTGGTACCAGGCGTGGCCAGCCAGCGTCCAGTCGATGGCGATGTGGGCGGAACTGACCCGGCGAGGAGCGGATCTACTCGGAAGCACGACTCCGGCCGGGGCCCGGCTGAGCGCCACGAGCCAGTTCTTCCAGCATCTCGGCCGCGACATGGTCCAGGCGGCCGAGCATTGGCGCCAAACCGTCTCCGCCTCGACCTGAGCCGCTCCGCCGAGCTGGAGCTGCCTGGCGTTGGGAGGGAACCTCCCCGCCTCGCCTGGCGTCACACCTGGCGTGATCAACAAGCTGGCCGAACGCATCGGCTCCTGGCGCTCCGTCCACGCGAACTCCGATGGCGCCGAGGCGGACTCACTCGTGTTGGAGTGCGCCCGCCTGCTGACCGGTGATCCCGGTGGCAAACAAGCTCCACTGTGGACCTTCGGGTTGGCGGCGATGTCGGAGTACGTCGCCTGGCGGCCCGGCGACGGTGTCGCGGACGTCGCGGTGGACGCGCTGCTGGCCGCCGATCGGGCATTGCGGGACCGGCCGTGCGGTCATCGCGGGCACCCGTACGAGAAGGTGGTGGCCGAACTGGAGGACGACGACATCTGGCGCCACGGCCCCGATCTCGGCGATCTGGAGCGGCTGCGGGCAGACGAGGAGTGGTGGTGCCCGGCCAACGTCGCCGGTTTCGCCCGGATCACCGCGGACGTGATCGCCCCGTTCTCCGCGGACGAGCTGCCCGAGGACCTGCCCCGCGACGACGAGTCGGACATCAAGGACCTGGACGGCATCCTCAACGACTACCCGTACGCCGACCCGCGCTGGACCTTGGAATACCTGGCCGGCTCGTTGCCCAGCCATCCGACTCGCGGCGTGCTGGCCGGTTACGTCGTGACGATGTACGCCAGCTGCTGGTACGCGGTCTCCGGCCGGATCCGGACCTCGTCCGTGCTCGACGAGATGATCGAGGGCCTGGAGGGGGTGCTGCCCCAACTCGGGGACGGCACCTGCGCCCACGCACCGGACGAGCACCCCGAAACGGGCTTCGACGCTGCAGGCACAGCCGCGGACGGCATCCGGCTGCGCAGTCCGGGCGGCAGGGCGTGCCTCGCGGCATGGCACGACGAGGACCGGCTCCCGGTGCGGAACTGGCTGTGCCCCGCCTTCCTCCGCCGCCTCGCCGAGACGGCGTTGAGCGAGTTGCGGCAGGGGCGGGAGATGCTGTTCGGCAGCCGGGACACCGCGCACCTCGACGAGGAATTCCTGCGCCCCGACGGAAGAATCGACATCGGCTCGTTGACCGCGTTGATCGAGGACAACCAGTTCGACGAGCATCGCGACGTGCAGGAGGCAGGGCTGTGGGCAGCCCGCCGGTACGCGGCACTGGCGGCGGACGCCGATCCGGTTGAGCGAGCCGTTCCACTGCTGATCGCCACGTGGTGCGTCGAGATCGTGGAAATGCCCTACGGCGTGGCGAAGGACATCCGGGACATACTGTCCACAGTGGACGCTGACCCGACGGAAGATCAGTGCGCCCACGGCGACGCGCACCCCGCGGAGAGCCGGGACCTGCAGCAGCACCTCAACCACCTCTACGCGCCGGCAGAGTTCGCGGAGCCCGCCGACGTCAGTGCACCTGACGCCTGGCTGTGCCCCCGCCACCTGGCGATGGCGGCGCGGCACGCGATCGAGGAGATCAACGAGAGGTTCGAGGACGAGGACGATTACGCGGCCGAAGACGAGGACGACCCCGGGACGACGTCCGCCGACTGAGTCGCATGCTCAGCGGGCCAACCAGATCTCCAAGAGCGTGCTAGAGCGGCTGGGCAGCCGGGAAACCTGCCCAGCGGCAGCCCCGACTCCACGTCGGCCACGTCGGACTCGGGTTCCGGTTCGGGCTGTGGCTTGGGGATTGCGCACCTCGGCCACCGCGTCGTGTGCGGCGCTACCAGGACCGCCGCGCCGCGCCAAGGCGTCGGTGACGTCGTCGAGCACCGCGCGCACCGGGAGATCGGGAAAGTCGAGCATAAACGGGCCCATCCTGCCACCCCGGGAGCCCGGCTCAGCGGGCCGCGGTCGCGATCTCGTCGTCGACGTGCCGGGGCCGCGCGGCGACGAATCCGGCGACCAGCTCGACGACCAGGCAGCCGATCAGCAGGAGCAGCGGTGCGGTCCAGCCGCTCGTCAGGTCGTTGAGGGCACCGATAGCCAGCGGGCCGAGTGCGGCGAGCGCGTACCCGGCGCTCTGCGCGAAACCGGAGAGCTGAGCGGCGGTGGACGCCTCGCGGGTGCGCAGCGAAATGAGCGTCATCGCGAGCGGGAAAGCGCCGTGCAGGCAGGCCAGCAGCACGACCCAGAGCCAGGGTGCCGCCGCCGGGGCGAGCAGCAGGCCGGTATATCCGGCGAGTCCACCGAGAACGATCCCGGCGACGTAGGGCCGCTGGCTGCGGCTCTTCGCGGCGAACCGGGGAAGCACCAGGCTGATGGGGATCGCCGCCAGGGCCGACGCGGACAGCATCAGGGCCGCGGTGTCCGTCGCGATCCCGGCGCCGATGAGGATCGCCGGGAGCCATCCCATCACGGCGTAGGCGCTGAGCGCCTGGAGTCCGAAGAACGCGGCGAGGCCCAGCGCGGTGGGGCTGCGGAGCAGGGCCGTCGGCGGGTGCACCCGGTGCGGGACCGTTTCCTCGTCGGCCGGTGCATGGCGCCGCCGGAGCAAGATAAGCCACGGCACCAACGCGACCGCCGCGACGACGGCCCAGCTCCCGAGGCCGCCCCGCCAGCCGTACCCGGTCGCCTCACCGATCCCGACGGTGGCCCCGGCGGGCAGCGCGACGCTGGCGGCCGCGCCCATGGAGTAGACCCCGGTCATCAGGCCGACACGGTGCGGGAAGTACAGCTTGATCAGCACCGGCATCATGATGTTGGCGACCGCGATGCCGGCCAGCGCGAGCGTGCTGCCGAGCACGAAGCTCGCCGAACTGCCCGCGACCGCCCGCCAGGCGAGGCCGACGACGATAACCGCGACCCCGCCGAGGACCAGCTGAGCCTCCCCGATTCGGCGGGACAGCGCCGGCGCCAGCGCGCCGAACGCCGCGAAGCAGATCACGGGCAGGGCGGTGACGACCCCGGCCAGCGTCGCGCTCATCGCCAGCGCCGCGCGCACCTGGTCGAGCACCACGCCCAGGCTGGTGACCGCGGAGCGCAGGCTCAGCGCGGTCACGACGATGCCGCCGCCCACCAGCCAACGCGCGAGGCGATCCACTTGTTGGGAATGCATCGTCTTTGTGACCACTCATCGATCATGGGTGGTCACATGTGCCCAGTCAATGCCCTTCGGCGGTAACCTTCGGGGGTGGACCTCCCCTACGAGCGCCCCGAGGACCGGCCGGCCGCGCCCGCCCCGCTGGACCGGGTGCAGGAGTTCGTCAACACTCGGATCAACTTCCGCGAGACCGGCGACTTCCGCGACGAACTGTCCTCGCCCGACGCACTGCGAGAGTGGATGAACGCGCAGGGGTTTCTGCAACCGCGCGCCCGGGTCGACGCGGACGACCTGGAGCGCGCCATCGTGGTCCGCGAGGGCCTTCGCGCCCTGCTCGCGCGGCACAACGACGCGAGCGAGGCGGACGACGGCGACGCGCTCCGCGCGCTGGACGAGGCCGCGACGACGCTGCCACTGCGGGTGCGCACCGCCGAGGGCGAGGAGCTAGCTCTCCGGCCGGTCGCCCAGCAGGGGATCGAGCACGCGCTGGCCACGCTCCTGGCGGACACCTTCACGGCGCGGGCGGGCGAGCTCGCCCGGCTGAAGACCTGCCGCGATCCGGCCTGCCGCTGGGTCTTCTACGACTCGTCGAAGAACCGCTCCGGCACCTGGTGCGCCATGGGCACCTGCGGCGCGGCATCGAAGAAGCGGCATTTCACGGAGCGGCGCCGCGAAAAGCGCCGCCTGGGATGATCGCAAGTCCGGGCTCGCGCAGGCATCGTCCATTTCCGCCAGGAAAGCGAGAATCGAGCCCGAGTAGGGCCGAGATCGCGTCAGCCGCCCTCGGAAGCGCGGCCGACCCTGGCCGATCCCCGGCGCGCCGCGGTGTTGATGATCGCAGCCGCGGGTATGTCGTGGTCATGGCCAAGGACAACAAGACCAGCAAGATCGTCACCGATCCGGACCGAGCCCTTGCCCGGGCACGAGCGGCCGCCGAACAGATCAAGCCGAAGGATGAAGCGCTGTACTGGGCGACGATGGCTCAAGCCCTGCTCTTGAGCGAGATCCGCGACATGATTCGCGAAACCCGCGCTCACCAAGGCGGGAGTGTGGAACTACCCGAACAGGCGCCGCCAAGAGAAACGGCCAGGGCCACCGTCGTCGAGAAGTAGCACGGCGTGGCGCCGCTGGGATGCCCGGCTTCTGCCGGTCTTATCCGAAGGCCGCCGCACCGTGATCGCGTAGGCGTCTCGGCATCGCTGGTCGGGCGGCTCCTGCAAGGTCGGCAATCGCCGACCATCAGCGGGAACCACGAAGCCGGGCCAGTCGCGCGGTCCGGCTCCTCAGAGGTACGCCGAGGAGGTGCACTTCGACGACGCTCACAGCACACCGCGGCCGGCTGCCAACGTAGCCACGATGTTCCGCGTCTCCGAATCGCCGGGCAGAAGATCCAGGACCGCTGCGTCACCGAAGTCGGCCGTCGCACGGGCCACGACCGCCCGCCACAGCGTGTCCGGACTCGGCGCAAAGGTCTTTGCCAACCCGGAAAGTACGTCTCGTACACCGATGCCACGGCAGAGAACCGCGGTGGTCGGCGCGACGTTCCCGTCCGAATCACCCATCCCACAGGCCTCGCGAGGGTCTTCGGATGTAGCACGACGACTGCGCCGGCCGCGGCCGTTCCGGTGCCAAGCAGGCGAGGAAACACGTCATGGCGCTGCACCTCTCCTCCAAGGATGTCGATGCCCTTCGGGCATCATCCTTGAGCAGCAGCGCCTTGCGGTGTCCGGCACATCACGGACACCGCGCTCGCCACCAGCATGCGCCCAACCCTGCATGCGGAAAGTTTCTCCTACCGCTCCGATATGGTCGCTTCCCCCAGGGGTAGCCCACGGTGGAATCGCTCGCACGATCCGGCAGCGCCAGGGCCTCGGAGGCGGCAGATCATGTCAAGCACGCACGACTCTGAGCATGTTCCAGAGCAGCCTCACGAGCACGAGAACGTTCAGATCGTGCTGGTCGCCCAGATCAACGCGCCCTGGGTGGGCCGAAGCCTGGTCGACGTTGGCGCACTGGTCCGCACCTCAAACGCGGCAGCGGGCATCCGTGGGTGCCTGCACGTGATCGCAGACATCATTACGGCAGCGGCGAAGGTACTCGCTGACGGCCGCCTGGAGGATGTCTCGCCCGAGGAGCGTCCGCGGTTGGTGGTCACCGCAGAACGTGCAGACATGTCGAAACCTGACGCTCGCCAGCAGCATTGACAACCCGTGCCCATCCCGTCAACCGCGAGCGTGTACTGCACCAACGCCAACCCGAAGGCGCAGGGAGCGCGACAATCACACGAGGATCACCAGCATCAGAGCAACGACGCGCAACTGCAGCAAGAGATGCTTTCAGAATGGTTTTGCGTGGTGGTACGGAATGGGCCGCCCGCCTGGTGACGGGCGGCCCATTGAGAAAGCCCGCCTGACATCGTCTATTCAGGACCAGCGTCAGCCCCTGATTCCGCGGGTCTTTAGGCCCGACCTGCGGGTGTCCCCACCAACGACACCCCCGGTGCCGTCGACGCGAGCACTGGTTCCAGAAGTGCAAGCCGGAGGTCGATCAAGTAGATCTCCGAAGAGATGGCGCAGTAGTGCTTCCGAAGCACTTCGTCGAGAACTTCGGCCAGCTCGTGCGCTGGGGCCTCTTCAAAGCACGGTCCACCAGCGCCAGTCGGGCGGGCTCAGTCACGCTTGCTCCAGCGTTGGTAGCCGCGCGAATGGGCGCCTCATCTTGTCCCAGCACCTGCGGGCGCAGCCGTCATCATCGGTCCCGCAGCGAGGCCGACTCGGCGCGCGCCCTTCCTGTTGGTCATCCGGTCGGTTCGGTTCGGGTAGCACCTGATTGCCCGGGAGACGCGGATCGGCAAACCGCTAGCCCGGTGCGCCCCGCCGCGGTGGCGTCGACCTGGACATCACCTGTCCCGTTCTTTCAGTCCTGGTACGCCCGGAAGCCAACATGCACAGCCATCCGCGGCTTCAGCAGGCGGCGACCGGGCAACTCGACGTGGCTGTGAGCGGAAGAGCTCAGCGGTTATCCGAGAATTTCGTTGGGTAGCCGGAGTTGTCGTCACTTCCGCTTCCCACGAGGGGAAGCCGTGAATGCGGCGGGAGCAGCACCGGGCCAAGGAGGAGACCAACGATGAAGGCGCCCGAGCGCCCCCAGCGCGTTGTCGTCGTAGGGGCGACCGGAAACATCGGAACCAGCGTGGTCGACGCACTCGACACGGATCCCGCGGTCGGCACCATCATCGCGCTGTCACGGCGAGAGCCACCCGTCACCAGCTCGAAGGTGCGCTGGGAACGCACGGATGTCACCGAAGACGATCTGGTGGCGCGCTTCGCCTCGGCCGACGTGGTGATCCACCTCGCCTGGTTGTTCCAGCCGACCCACGACCCGATCACGACCTGGCGCAACAACGTGCTCGGCGGCATCCGGGTCTTCGACGCCGTCGCGACGGCCGGTGTCCCGAGCCTGGTGCACGCGTCTTCGATCGCCGCCTACAGCCCGGGACCGGACGCGCGGCCGATCGACGAGTCGTGGCCGACCCACGGGTGGCCTGCCGCGGCGTACAGCGGGGAGAAGGCGTATCTGGAGCGGTACCTCGATGCCTTCGAGCTGCAGCACCAGGACATCCGGGTCGTCCGGATGCGGACCGCGTTCTGCTTCAAACCGGAATCGGCATCCCAGCAACGACGGCTCTTCCTAGGGCCGATGCTGATCAACCGGCTCGTCAGGCCAGACCTGCTGCCGGCCCTGCCGACTCCGGGCGGCATGCGCTTCCAAGCGGTGCACAGCAACGATGTCGGCGAGGCGTACCGGCTTGCCGCGCTTTCCACCAGCGCCGGAGCGTTCAACATCGCCGCGGATCCGCTGATCGACACCGGTGTGCTGGGCGAGCTCTTCGGCAAGCCGACGGTGGGTGTTCCGTCCCGCATCGCCAAGAGCGTCCTCTCCGCCGCTTGGCACCTGCACCTCGTCCCCGCGTCGCCGGGCCTGTTCGACGTCTTCCTGCGGCTTCCCGTCATGGATGTGTCGCGAGCCCGGGACGAACTCGGCTGGATCCCGCGGCACAGCTCCACGGACGCCGTCGAAGGATTCCTCCACGGCTTGCGGGAAGCCGCAGGCGGCAGAACCCCGCCTCTCGCGCCGCGCGTCCCAGGAGGCCGCCTGCACGAGCTCGCCACGGGCGTAGGTCAACGCCCCTGACCACGACGACCACGTGCGGTTGAGGTCCGTTCCGGTGGGTAGCCGGTGGGTGTTCGGCTCAGCAGGACAGATCTTGTGAGGTGGCCCGGTGTCACATTCCCAGCACTCGAAGACCCGCGACCTGGTCCGCGCCGGGGCGCGGGGACTCGTCGGTGCCATGGCGATGACCGGCATCCGGACCCTCACCGGGAACGTCGGCCTCGTCGAGGAAACGCCCCCGGAAGCGATAGTCGGCAAGCATGCGCCGGAGTCCGTCCAGCAGCTGCCCGTGGAACACCGCACCGCGCTCACCGCGGCCGCGCACTGGTCCTACGGCGCATTCGCCGGGCTCGGGTACAACGCCCTGCCGCGGAAGATCAGATCGCTCCCCTGGTCCGGCCCGGCGTACGGCCTGATCATCTGGCTGGCGTTCGAGGCCGTCATCGCGCCGTTGCTGGCCGTGCGCCCGACCCGTCGGAGGCTGCTCGGCCGTCTCGTCATCGCGCTCGATCACGCCGTCTACGGCATCGTGGTGGCCGGTCGGCTCGCGCCCGATCCCGATGCGGTCAAGCGGCCGGCCAATGAGCGGCGCCGCCACGTCATGAACGCGGTGCGGGTGCGGGAAAATTGTCAGACCCACAGTAGCGCGTGAACGCCCCGGTGGCTTGTTCGATCGAGCCCCGGCTCGCCACCAGAGCTGCTCAGCCCGGCTCGGTAACATGCAACGCATGGCCATCAAACTTGAGAACGTCGGCATCGCCGTTCGCGACCTCGAAGCAGCGATCGCCTTTTTCACCGACCTGGGTCTCACGGTCCTCGGCCGTGACACGGTCAGTGGTGAGTGGACCGACACTGCCGTCGGCCTTGATGGCAACCACGCCAACATTGCAATGCTCCAGACGCCAGACGGTCACGGTCGCCTTGAGCTCTTCGAGTACATCCACCCCAAAGCGATCGAGTCGAAGCCCACTCGTCCCAACGAGATTGGCATGCACCGCGTCGCCTTCTCAGTCGACGACATCGACAAAGCCCTTGAGATAGCCGCGAGGCACGGCTGCCGTCCGCTTCGTGGCGTGGCGGCGTATGAGGACGTCTACAAGCTCACGTACGTCCGCGGTCCCAGCGGCATCATCGTGATGCTCGCCGAGGAGCTGAAGAAGAACTGACGGCCGATCGGCCCAATTAGAGTGTGTTGCGAGACCTCGTCGAGGCTGTAAGTCTGCCCACTAGACCATCACCTACCGTGTCGCCGTCGTCCTCAAACGCCGTGATCGCCTGGACCCGAGCCTTGTCAGACACGCTGTAGGCGACCACCGGGCGGGACTTGCTCGCTCCTTCCCGCGCGCAAGCCCCGCTTCCCGGGTCAGCTGCGGCTGAGAGCGCGCTCCAGCTGTTCCTTGGTCATCTTCGAACGGCCCTTGATGTTCTGGCGACGGGCGTCGTCATACAGCTGCTGCTTGGTCCGGCCACCGGGGCCTTGCCGCTTGCCCGACCTCGTCCCGCCTCGCCGCTGCGGCGACATGTCCTGGGTCGACGTCTTGCTCCGCTGCCGTGCCTGCCCCTGCTGCGCCCGGTCCTTGTTCACGGTCCGCGCAGCTATCTCCTTCGCACGTCCGGCACTCGACCCGCGTTCCTGAGCCTGTTCCTTGATGTGCTCGTACTGCCGCTCTTGCTTCTTGTTCCAGGTCTGCTGCGGCATCGTTCGCGCCCCCTCACAGGGTTTCCACCCACGTCGGCTACCCGCGGACGGCATGAAGAACACCTTCCGGGCACCTCAACAGGCCACATTGGATTCCAGCCGCCGCCATCGTCAGATGCAGAACCGCGCGAGTCGTTGCTCCATGTCGTCACACGCGTTCGGCAGCCGGAACGCGGGCGAGGCGAGCACGCCGGGGCTGTTCCCGCGGACCGCGTCCCAAAGGAACCGCCGCACCGACGCGGATTCCGGCAGGATGTCCTCGCCCAAGAACTCCAGCGTCGCGGTCCCGCCGCAGCCGTCGGTGTCGATCCGCAGCGCCCACCCGCTCACCTCGTCCCAGGTCAGCAGGAGCGGGAACTCCTCGAACACCGGTACTTGGGAATCAACGAGAATGATCACGGTCGCGAGATCGACATCGACGTTGATGTCGATCTCGAAGACGTCGACGCCGAGATCTTCCGCTACGGCAGTCGCGTAGCCGACCAATCCGTCTGCCGCGAGGCTCATCGTGTCCATCACCGATCCTCCCGTCCGACCTCGCTTCCCGTTCGACCTCGCTTCCCGTTCGACATCAGCAGGCTGCCGCCCATTGGGTAACCGGTATCGCGCCGGCCTAGTCCAGCCGACGACGTACCCGGCGCCGTCGCGGGAACCTACCGGTAACCGCGCGGCGCTCAACCGCTGCAAGCGCTGCCGTTCACCCCCGGCGAGGAGCCCTGGCCTAATCGCCGGGGCGCAGCAGGACCTTCACCGCGCCATCCTCCTTCCGCTGGAAGATGTCGTAGCCGTGCGGGGCCTCGTCCAACGGCAGCCGGTGCGTCGCGAGGTCGCGCACCCCGAGCGGGTCCGCCTCGTCCCGGACCAGGGGCATCAGATCACCGATCCACCGCTTGACATGGGCCTGCCCCATGCTGACCCGCACGCCCTTGTCGAACATCACCAGCATCGGCAGCGGGTCGGCGGTGCCCGCGTAGACGCCGCTGACCGAGATCGTCCCGCCACGCCGGACCGCGTCGATGCACTGGTGCAGGACCGTGAGCCTGTCCACGCCCGCCTTGGTCATCATCGGCTCCGCGACCGCGCCCGGAAGGGCGCTGACCAGCTTCTGCAGGAACTCCGCACCGGGCGAGCCGTGCGCCTCCATGCCCACGGCGTCGATGGCGGAATCCGCGCCGCGCCCCTCCGTCATGGTGCGGACCGCGGAAGGCACGTCGTCGTGCGCGCGGGCGTCGATGACCTCGATCCCGTACCGCAGGGCCATCTCCAGCCGGTCGGGTTCGAGGTCCACCCCGATCACCCGGGCGCCCTTGAAAGCGGCGATCCGCGCGCTCATCTGCCCGATCGGGCCGAGGCCGAACACGACGACCGATCCCCCTTCCGGGACGGCCGCGTACTCAACCGCCTGCCATGCGGTCGGCAGCACGTCCGAGAGGTAGACGAACTGCTCGTCCGGTGGGCCGTCGGGCACCTTGATCGGGCCGAACTGCGCCTGGGGCACGCGCAACAGCTCCGCCTGCCCGCCCGGCACGCTGCCGTAGAGCTTGGTGTACCCGAACAGCGCCGCACCGCTGCCGTGCTCGCGCACCTGCGTCGTCTCGCATTGGGCGTACAGCCCGCGGCGGCACATCCAGCAGTGCCCGCAGGAGATGTTGAACGGGATCACGACGCGGTCGCCGGGCTTGATGTGGGTGACTTCGGAGCCCGTCTCCTGGACGATGCCCATGGCTTCGTGCCCGAGCACGTCACCCGGCTCCAGGAACGGCCCGAGCAGTTCGTACAGGTGCAGGTCGGAGCCGCAGATGCCGGTGGTGGTCACCGCGATGATCGCGTCGGTCGCGGCTTCCAGCCGCGGTTCCGGCACGTCGGTCACCCGGACATCGCGCGGTCCCTGCCAAGTGAGCGCCTTCACGCGCGCCTCCTAGGTGGTCGATCCGTTCGGCGTCACCCGGGGTGGGTCTCGCCGCCGACGGGTGCCAGCACTTCACCGGTGTAATAGCTCGAAAGTCGCTCTGATGCGAAGAAGACGTACGACGGCGCGATCTCGTCGGGGTGGGCTATGCGCCCCATCGGCGTCTGCTCGCCGAATCCCTCCACCTCGTCCTCGGTCAGCGTCGCCGGGATGAGCGGAACGGGCGTCCGCGCGCGAGCCGTAGCCGTCTCCGCCCGGCCCGCTCGGCGCGAGGGAGCCGGGCTCGCCGGCGGCGGGGCTCACTGCTTCCGCGGGCGATCGGCCTTGGGCTTGCCTGGAAGTCCGCCGATGCCGTGCCGCGGCGGGTGCATCGGTTCCGGCGAGCCGCTGGGCTCGACCGGGGAGCCCCCGGGGGTGTCCTCGGCCTCCACGGGCTGCGCCTCGTGCGTCCCGCCTGACGGCGTCGCGCCCTCCCGCAACTCCTGCAACCGGTTTTCCAGCACCTCCATCACTTGAACCCGGTTGTTGTGCACGCGCTCGTAGTCCAGCAGCTGCTGGATCTGCTCGCCGTCCAGCGACCGGATCCGGTGCTGCAGGGAGCCGACCGGTCCGCTGTCGTAGTCGATGAGGGGAAGCTCATGCGGGGCCATCTCTCCTCCTTTGCAACAGCTACAGACGTTCCCCGTTCCCGGCCGGATCATGCTTGGCGCGGCGTGATGCCGCTCAGCGCCCGGCCTTCCACCGGGAACGCCGGGAACGCCGGTGGGACGCCCTGCTGCCGGTCCACGACCAGGGCCCCAGCCGCAGGGACCACGTCATCGCACCGCGTCGTCCGCGATGCCAGCTCAGCGGGCCGATCTTCCCGCGCCGGGCAAGCGAGTTCTCCATCTCCTACCCCTTCCGATCGCATGCTCCGACCGCCGACAGCAGATGATCTCCCCAATCCTGGTGCGGCGCCGTTTTCTCCGGAGCAGGAACACTTCCCGGCCAAGGCGGGGAATTCCTCCGGCACGACCGCTAGCCCTGCTCGCGCGATTCCCGGCGGCGTCGGGCGCGGCGTTCGCGTTCCCGCCGGCTGTAGGTCGCCCGCCGGACGGCCGTCTCCGTTTCGAGGCTGGACCCCAGCGCACCCGCCACCGTGCCCATGGAACTCGCCAGCCAGGACAGGCTGGCGTAGTCGATGAACGTCGCCGCATGCCCCAACTGCTTCCCCAGGTAGTCCACGCTGATCACGGCGGTGGACCCGATCAGGGTGATCACGAACAGCAGGGCGTACATGCAGGCCACCCCGATGGTCAGGGTGATCAGCGTGGCCGCGTTGTACAGCACGACCTTGTTGCGGTCCTCGCTGTTGCGCGGCCTTTCCCACAGGCCGTTGTGCAGCGTGATCCACGTGACCATGGCGAAGACCGCGACCAGGTTGATCACAACCAGGCGGACGACGCTGAGGTTGTCCGCCAGCGACCAGATGGTCGGGAAGAAGATGCCGAACGCGGCGGTCGCGGTGGCGGCCGCGATCGCCCTTGAAAGCTCCGGGACCAACCGCCACGGCCGGTTGTCGCGCACCATCCCGAAGAGGAGGCGCAGCCGGCCGCGCGCCCCGGGCAGCACCAAGGTCACGTAGGCGTGGTCGTTCCCGGCGGGAACCTGGCGGATCTGCGAACCGGGCCAGCCCCACCTCCGCGCGTGGTGGTGCCCTCCTGCCGGGCGGGAATCCGTGAGCTTCAGCGTTTCCCGCGCGAGCAACCCCACCAGGTGCACGACCACGTCCCGGACGTACGGCCGCAACCGGATCCAGCCGATCGCCGGCAGCGACGCCAGGCCGACCCCGTTATCGGTGTCGACCTCGGCCACCACGGGCTGGGTGGCGTCGCGCCGGGGCAGATCGGTCAAGCAGATCAGCAGGTCCCAGCCCTCCGACGACTTCTTCTCCTGCGCCTTGCCCGCGATGTCGATCTTGCCGTCGTCGTTCAGCGACAGCGCCTCGGACCGGACCTCCACGGACCAGTCGAGGTCTTGATCGACTCGCGCGCAGAACTCGTCCGGGAGCCCGTCGGCGATCCGGTGCGCGATCTCCGTGGGCACGCCGGGGTCGGCGACCACACCCACCGTGATCGCGCGGTTGCTGCTTCGCCCTGCCGACGACATGCCACCTCCCACTCCGGCACCAGCACCACCCTTGCCATTCCCGGGGCGGAGCGGCTCCGAAACAACCGCTGCCCGACGAGTTGCTCTCCACCATCGCGGGAGCCGGGCAGCGACACCGGGTACTTCAGCGTTACCGGGCCTTCCGAGCCGAGGAGGCACCCGCCATGCCCGAGCACGAACACCCCTTGGAAGCGCTGCACCGCGGACGCGACGCCGTGGCGGCGGCCGTGAGCCGGCAGGCCAGGACCCCGCAACCGTCCCTGCGGGAGCTCCACGCCTTCGGCTCGGCGATCGTCTCGACGATCGCCCAGCTCAGCCAGTTGAGCTCGGTGCTGGCCGAACAGGTGGGACGCTTCGACGAACGCGAGCTGGAACGGGCCAAGACCAGCGATCACCCCGGCGACAAGCTGAAGGTCGCCGGCACCCACCTGGCCAGGCTGAGCGATCAGTTGGAGGTGGCCGTCACGGACGCCGTCCGGTACTGGACCGCGATCGAGAGCGTGGACCTGCACACCTCGGGCGACCTCAGAGCACGACCCGAAACCGAGGCGTAGCGATCACGAACGCCGGACCGGCACCACCGTCAGCGGAGCTCGGGGCCGGGTGCGCCGATGAGTGCCCGGAACTCTGGCGCCGGCAGGGGGCGTGAGAACAGGAACCCCTGGCACGCGTCGACGCCGAGGCCCTCGATTAGGCGGCGTTGGGTGGTGTTCTCGACGCCTTCGGCGATGCAGGTCCGCCGCATGGCCCGGGCGAGTTCGACCACGGCGCGGACGACCCGAGGTCGGCCGGATCGGTCCCCATGCCGGAGACGAAGCGCTGGCCGAGCTTGACGATCTGGGTGGGCAGGACGTTAGTTTTCGGCACGCACAGGGCAGTTGGCGGCCGGTGTGCGCGGCACAATCAGCAGTAATACCAATAGGCCCCGGAATCTCCGACGCCGAACCACCGAACACCCGGCGCACCGCCGTCCGCAAGTAGCTGATCATTTCGACACACCTCCCCGCGAAATCCATTGCTGCAGCAGGACGATTGCCGGGCTGGCAGGATTTGCACGCGCGCCCCCTTGCTCCCGACCCCTGATCGTCCGCGCTCCAGTCCGGTTAGGCGGTTCGTGCTTCGCGTCGTGAGCGGATCGCCAGGCGTCGCACGTGCCATGCCGAGTAGATTCCTCCGCATGCCATGAGCCACGGGACGGCGATCACCGAGCCCGACAGGACTGTTACGACCGCGACCAGCACGATGCCCAGCGCCGAATCCGCAAGCCGGACAAGGAAGATGTGGCGCGACATGCGCCGGGCGACCACCTCGGTGACATGGGGTAGTCCCGCTGCCCAGACCATCAAGTACGCGACCCACCCGAGCACCAGCAGGGGGTCCACGGCTTGACCGGTCAGCAAGGTGCCCAGGGGGTTGGCAAGCAACGTCAGCGCGACGCCGCCGACTCCGGTGCCGGTGATCAGCAGCCACGTCGCGCGGTGGACGAGCCGCTGCGCGGCGACGGCGTCCTGCCTCATCTTGGCGACGAAGTTCGACAGCAGGAAACTGCCCGCGCCGTTGATCACGACCTGCAGCGGTGCGACGACGAGGCGACCGGCTTCGAGCATTCCCACCGCGGCCGTGGACACCAGCAGCGCGACCAGGGCGCGTGAACCGAGGAGTGCGGCCGGACGCAACGAGGCCTGCAAGGATCTCCAGGCGGCGAACGACATCACCGCGGGCAGGCCGGCGGTTCCGGCCCGCAGCTGCCGCAATTCCGCTGCGGGCAGCTGCACAACGCCCACGAACACCGCTGCGGCCGCTCCGACGGCCATCGACAGGAACAGCGCCGGCAGCGAGACCCCGGCCACCGCTGCTGGTGCGAGCGCGAGCACCGTCCCGGTGACGTGCACGATGTCGTTCCCCACGAGGTGCCAGAACTGCAATCTGGCCATGAGCAACCGCCGCACCGTTTCCGCGGCCAGTCGCAGCACTGCCATCGTCCCGAAGGCCAGTGCGGTAGCTGCTTCGCCGTCGCGCAGCAGCAGGGCCGTGCCGACTGCGGCGGCGAAGCACAGCATCCAGCCCGCGAGGGCGCTGGTGACGATGCTGGCCCGGGTGCGGGGTTCGTGGCGGTCGAGGACCGCTAGCGAGTCACCCACCCAGCCCGTGTACAGCGCGATCGCCGTCACCAGCAACGCCAGCAGCAGCACGAAGGATCCGAACTCGGCGAGCCCCAGCGTGCGGGCGGCCAGCACTTGGAGCACCAGGCTCGTGCCCGCGGTGATGCCCTGCGACAACACCGGGGCGGCGACCTTCGCGACGAGGCGCCGTTTCGGCGCTCGCGCGCCGGTCGTGGTCATCGGGATGGTTGCGGGGCGGGAGATTCGCCAGCACGCCAGGCCGGGGCCGCCCCGGCGAATGTCAGCACGTACCCGGTGATCGTCCCGCCGAACAGCTGGAGCTGCTCGCGCAACCTGCGCAGCGAACCGAGATCGCCGTCTCGCCGCACGGTCACCACCACCCCGTCAGACGCGCTGATCAGCGACGTCGTCTCCGGCTGGGAGATCAGCGGGGGCAGGTCCACCAACACCAGGTCGTAGCGCGACCGCATCTCCGCGATCACCTGCTGCAGCAGTCCGGAACGCAGCTGCTCCCGGGAGTAGGGCCGTCCATGCCCCGCGGGCACCACGCTGAACCCGACCCCGTTGCCCAGGTGCACCGGGTGCGCCGACTGGGCCAGCGACGCGGTCCCGGTGGCGATCGAAGTCAGCCCGGGCCAGTCGGCCAGCCCCAGGATCTGCGACAAGTCGCGGGAGCGGAACGCGGCGTCGACCACCAGCACCTGCAGGCCGTCCCGGGCGGCGGCGCCGGCGATCTGCAGCGTGGTCGTCGTCGCTCCCTCGCCGCCAGACGGGCCCGTGACGAGTACGACTCCCCTGCCCACCGTCGACCGCAGACCGGAGGCCACCAGCTGGTAGGAACGCAGCGGCGGGACGCCCGGTCTGCGCAGCGCCAGGATGGCCTGGGCGGGCAGCGTCTCGATCTCGCCGAGCACCGGTTCGTCGACGACGCGGGTGAGGTCGTCGGCATCTCGCACCCGGTGATCGCGATCAGCGCGGAACCAGGCAAGCGCGCCCGCGAGCATCAGGCCGACGGCCGTGCCGATGGCGAAATCGCGCAGGACCCCGCGCCAAGGGCTCGGGCCGTCCGGCGACGCGACATCCACGAACGACACCCCGTCGGCGAACTGGGCCGCCACCACCTGGATCCGGGTGATCTGCTTGTCCAGATCGCTGAGCGTCGGGCCCGCGGCCGAGCCGACGGGGCTGCCCGGCGGGACCGCGCCTGCCTCCGCCACGATCGCCGCGCGTTGCGCGTTCAGCGTCTCCAACGCCTTGTCCGTGGCGGCGACCACCTCGGCCCTGGACCGGTCCTGGTAGGCGGCGATGACGGCGTTGGCGATCAGCACGGAACGCTCGAAGCCCGGCCCGTCGACCTTGATCTCGATGGACTCACCGCTCGAGGAGGCGTCCGCGGTGATGGCGGCACGCAGCTGCAGCACCGTCTCGTCGCCGCCGAGCCGGACACGCGCGTCGTCGAGCACTTCGTCGGAGGTGACGAACAAGGCCCGCTGCTTCACGTATCGGAGGAAGCTCGACTCGCTGGCCATCTCGATCCCGAGCACGCCGGTCTGGTCGGGTGCCTTGAGCACGATGCGCGCTTGCGCGCTGCGGCCGTCGCCCGCCACCAGCGGGACCAACAGGCTGATCAGCACCGCAGCCGCCACGATCCCCAACGAGATCCAGCGATACCGCCACAACGAACCGAAGATCGTCGGTGCCGGGTGGGCGTCGTCCATCGACCGTCATTCCGCTCTGTGTGCCAAAAGGGGGATTCCTCCGGGCAGGCCGGCGCTCATCGGTAACGCACCGGGCCCCTGCGGCGAATACCGCGTGAGCGCAGTGATCGGAGACCGCTAGGAAGATCGCGGCCGATGAGGCAAGTCAACCGGTCTGGCTACCCGGGAGGAGAACTACCGATATTTTCAGTATTCAGACGATGGTGATCGCCTGTCAAGTTCCTCCGCCCGGCGGCGCCGCCCGTTGGCCTACCCAGTGATTTCCGCGCGTGTTGCGCAGGAACGAAAGGCTTCGATGACCACCACCGACATGCCGAAATCCGGGTTCGCGGCGGCGTTGCGCCGGTTGCCGTCCGCGCAGAAGTCGGCCAAGGGGGCGCCGGCCTACTCGCGGTTCGTCAACCGCAGAGCGGGTGGCTACCTCGCGGCGGCCGCCTTCCTGCTCAAGGCGACCCCGAACCAGGTCACCGCTGTCAGCGCGATGTTCACCTTCGCCGGCATCACCGCCGTTGCCACCGCCGCACCGTCGTGGCCGCTGGGCATCGCGGTGGGCCTGGCGCTGGTCGTCGGGTACGCGCTGGACTCGGCCGATGGGCAACTCGCCCGGTTGCGGGGCACCAGCAGCATCGCGGGCGAGTGGCTGGACCACGTGATCGACAGCGCGAAGATCGCCACCCTGCACCTGGCCGTGCTCGTCTGCGCGTTCCGGTTCTTCGGCCTCCCCAGCGGTTTCCTGCTGGTCCCGCTCGGTTACGCCGCCGTCGAGACCGTCATGTTCTTCGCGATGATCCTCAACGACCAGTTGCGCCGCGGCCATCATTGCGGTTCCGGCGCACCGGCGCCCGCCGGGGCGCCGCCTTCGATCCTGCGGTCGTTGCTGGTCCTGCCGACCGACTACGGGGTGCTGTGCCTGGCTTTCCTGCTGCTGGGATCCCCGATGGCGTTCTCCGCGGTCTACGGCGCGCTCTTCCTGCTCAACACCGCCTTCCTCGCCGCAGCGCTGCCGAAGTGGTTCGGCGACATGGCGCGCCTCGACGGCGCCGTTGCGGAACAGGTGCGGTGACGATGCCCACCATCGGATACGCGCCCGGCGCCTTCGACATGTTCCACATCGGACACCTCAACATCCTGCGGCGAGCCAGCAAGGAATGCGACCACCTGGTGGCGGGTGTGGTGACCGACGACGTCCTGCTGAAGGTGAAGGGCCGCAAGCCGGTCATCCCCTTCGAGGAGCGGTTGGAGATCGTGCGCAACATCCGGTGTGTCGCCGAGGCCATCGCCGACCAGTACGAGGACAAGTTCCGCATGTGGGAACGCCTCCGGTTCGACGTGCTGTTCAAGGGCAGCGACTGGCGCGGCACGGCACGCGCCGACGCGTTGGAGCGCAAGCTGTCCGCCGTCGGGGCGCGGATCCGCTACTTCAGCTACACCACCCACACGTCCAGCACCCTGCTGCGGCAACGAATCTCGCTCCCCTCGCCCAGCGTGCTCGGCGAGCTGGAGCCCGGGCCGACATGAACCGCCCACGTCGCCGCGACCGGCTCGTGCCCGCAATCGCTGTCGTGACCGCGCTGCTGGCGGCCTGCACCGCGAACAACAACGACACAACCGCAGCGCATCCCGTCGACGCGACGATCACCACGACGGACTACCCGGTGCCCGCCGGCGCGCTCTTCGTCGCCACCAACGGGAAAGACTCTGCGCAGGGCGATAAAGCGCGACCGCTGAGCAGTCTCGGCGAGGCGGTGCGCCGAGCGCAGCCCGGCGCCACGATCGTCCTGCGAGAAGGGACGTACCGGGAGACGGTCGGCATCATCGGCAAGAAGTTGTCCATCCAGCCGTATCCGCGTGAGCGCGTCTGGCTCAAGGGCAGCCGGGTGGTCGCGCAGTGGTCCCGCGACGGCGATGTGTGGCGGCACGCGGGCTGGAACGTGCCGCTGTGCCGGACCTGCTTCCTGCCTGAGATCATCGACCCGGCGCATCCGCTGGCCGGGCTTCCGGACATGGTTTTCGTCGACGGCAAGCCGCTTCGGCAGGTGGGCGAGCGGAGATCCGTCACCGACGGCACGTTCTACGTCGACGTCGCGCGCGAGGAGTTGGTGATCGGCGAGGACCCGGCCGGGCGGTTCGTCGAGGCGACCGAATTCGCCTGGCTGCTGCAGTTCGACGGCGCGGGAGCCGCGGGCAGTTCGCTGCGCGGGATCGGGATCGCGCACTACGGCTCGAACCAGAAGTACGGTCAGCGCGGCGCGATGGTCGTGGTGAACGCGCCGTCGGTGGTGTTGGAGAACAACACCTTCGCCGCTTCCGCCTCCAGCGGCGCAGCGGTCTTCCAACCCGATGCGAACGTGATCGGCAACCAGTTCCTCGACAACGGTCTGGTCGGCTTGATGGCCAACCGGGCCGACGGGCTCCGGTTGGCCTCGAACACTTTCGCGCGCAACAACAACGAGAACTTCGCCTTGACCGGCGAGGCCATCGGAGCGGCGGGTGCGAAGGTGACGCGCACAAAGCGGGCGTGGGTGTCCGACAACACGTTCGCCGACAACATCGGCACCGGCTGGTGGTGTGACCTGGGGTGCACCGACGCCGTGGTGGTCCGCAACGTCGCGCGGGGCAATGCCGTGAACGGCCTGTACTACGAGGTTTCGGCGAGAGCGCTGATCGCGTCGAACGTCGTGGTTTCCAACGGCGGGCGCGGCATCAAGGTCTCCAGTTCCGACCACGTCCGGCTCGTGCACAACACGTTCGTCGACAACGGGATCGAGCTCGGGCTGTACAACGACAAGCGGTCTGCGAGTTCGGACCCCTACAGCGCAGAACTGGGCCTGTCCTGGATCACGTACAACACCGAACTGGTGAACAACTTCCTGATCAGGCAGCACGACACCGAGCCGTTCATCGAGTCCGCCGACTACAAACCGCACCCCAAACCGGCGTCGCCGTTCCTCTCCGCCAGCGACGGCAACGCCTTCCTACGGGCGGCGGGCTCGGCACCGCTGGGCACTTGGTCGCTCGGCTCTGGTGAGATCGTCACGATCCACACGCTGCCGCAGTTGCGGGAACGGACGGGACTGGACCTGCACAGCCTGGCGGTAGCACCGCCGCCCGCCCCGTTCCGCGATCCGGACCGGGGCGATTACTCGCTCCGCCGATCCACGCCGGGTGTCCGCGCCGGTCAGGCCCTGCCGCCGGATGTCGCCCGGATCGTCGGCATTCCACCGCTCGACCACCCCGACATCGGCGTGCTCACCGGCCCACGCGGGTGAGCGTGGGGACGCCTGCTCCGACGTCCCCGCTGGATCAGCCGATGCTGCTGCGCGGGGTGCTGAGCACCGCGCCGTCGGCGTCGACCGCCCTGACCCAGTACTCGTTCCTGCCCTGGGGCGCTTGGTCGTCGGTGAAGCTCATCGTCGTCACCGACCACGGCCAGGCGCTGCTGGTGGTGGTGTAGATCGGGTTCGCGGTTCCGCCGCGCATCACCTCGTAGCGGATCTCCCGGTTCTGCGCGTCCCAAGTTCCCGTCCAACTGATGGAGATTCCGCCGAACAGGCGTCGGTTGAGCTTCGGAGCGGGGAAGGGCACCTGCGGCCCGTTGTTGACAGCGCTGGGCTCGCCCCGGGCGGCGAACCGGGTCAGCGACTGCTGGGCGCTGCCGTTGACCATCGTGAACTCGCCGCCGACCACCACGTAGCGACCGTCGGCGTCCACTGCCCACGGCCCGTTCAACCACGGGCTGCTGGCGGGGCCGCCGTTGGTGTTGGGCAGCCACGGCAGCAATTCCGGAACCGGGTCGCCGAAGCGCACGTGGTTGACGTCGCGCTGGGCCGTTCCGGTGGCGATCGTCGTTTCGGCGAGCAGCCGGTGGTAGTCGATCGGTCCGTTCTCGGGGACGGCGTTGATGGCCTCGCAGTTGTGGGTGTGCGAGGCGCTGTAGAGCACACCCCCTGCTACCGCGACGCTTTGGGTGTCGCCGTAGCAGCCGTCCAACCAGCGCGGCGTGCCGGTGGCGATGTCGATGGCGCCTCTGCCCTCCAAGCGGGGATTCCCGCCGCGCCAGTTGTAGGATCCGAGGTAGACCGTCCCAGTGCCGTCGGTGACCAGGTCCGTGATCGTGTCATCGGGCGAGGGCGTGACCCATTCCCACGGCACGAGGGCACCGCTGGCCGCGTCGACCGCGGTGAGTCCGTGCCGGTAGGTGCCGTTGACGTTGTCGAAGGCTCCCCCGATCACCGTGCGCCCCTGGGCCGGGGCGGCCAGGACCGCGAAGACCTCCCGGTCCGCGGTCGGCGCCCAGGGCAGCAGCGCACCATTGCCGGTGGACACCGCGGCGAGCCGGGTGCGCGGCACGCCGTCGACGGCGTTGAAGCCGCCGCCGAGGTAGACGGTGTCGGTGGTGATCGACAGGCCACGGACCCGGCCGGCCACGTGGGGCTTGAAGTTCGGATCCAGCGCGCCGGTCGCGGCGTCGAAGGCGGCCACGCGCGAGCGCCACTGACCGTCGACCTTGTCGAAGTCGCCGCCGACGTAGACCTTCTTCCCGTCCGGGGAAACCTCGATCCGGAACACGGTGTCGCAGATCCAACGCCCGGCGTCGGCGGGCTTGCAGAACGGTCCCGGGTCCGCGCCGGAGAAGACGCTGCCGCTGACCACCGGTGCCCACGGCAGGAGCTCGCCGGTGGTCACGTCGAAGGCCAGCAGGTTGTTGCGGGTGACCTCACCTGGTCCCCCCGGCGCCACGCCGGCCGGGCGCGCCTTGCTGAACCTCCCGCCGGCGATGGCGGTGTTGCCCGCGATGGCCACCGCGAAGACGACACCGTCGGTCTGCGGCGTCGGCAGCGCCCCGGCGGTGACCGGCTGCGGCAACTCCGCGGCGATCGCTGCCGGCCCCGGCACCACCGATGCCGACAACGCGGCGACGGCCACTGCGGCGACGCACGACAGCTTCCGCGCGCGATTCATCGGACCTCCTTGGTTTCCGGCATGGACACGGCCGCTGTGACGGCAGCCCGCGCGCCGGGCAGCCCGCGCGGCGTGGGCCTGCGCCTGCCCACGAGCAGGACTCGGGCGGCCAGTTCTTCGTACTTCTGCGCTACCCCGTCCCACGTGTAGCGGTCGAGCGAGGCCACCTGCTCTCGCCCGCGCAGCAACGTGCCCGGTGGGTCGGCTTCCGCCGCGTCGCACAACGCCGCGAGATCGCCAGGATCGCGGAAGTAGCGGCCGAACGAGCCGAGGACTTCGCGGTTGAACCGCACGTCGAAGGCGGAAGTCGGGGCGGCGGCGCCCATCGCGCGCAGCAGCGAGGGGTTGGTGCCGCCGACGGAATGACCGTGGATGTAGGTCAAGGTGTTGCCGTAGAGCTGGTCCAGCAGCCGCTGGTCCCACACCGCGCCGAGCAGCCGCACGCGGGGATCGCCCTTCGCCGCTCGCGCGATGCTCGCGGTGTATTCGTCGGCGTAGGGCGCCGATCCCACCACGACCAGCGGGTGGCGGGCGGTGCTGCGGAGGTAGCCCTCGACTGCCACGTGCACGTGGTTCTCCGGTTCGAACCTGGCCACGACCAGGTGGTAGCGACGGGGGCCGAGCCCGAGTTCGGTGATGCCGTCGGTCCCGACCTCGCTGAGGACCGGTGCCCCGTAAGGGATGTAGTCGGTCTCGGTGTTGAAGCGATCGCGGTAGTAGTCCTGGATTCCCCGGGCGTCGGCGATCAGCGCGTCGGACCAGCGGACGGCGAGCGCTTCGGCGCGGCGGTAGTAGGCCGACCCCGCAGGTCCCCACTTGGCCCGCTTCCACTCCAGGCCGTCGACGTGGGTGATCGTGGGAATTCCGCGGAGCCCCAGCAGGGGCAGCAGCGGCGCGTTGGCGGCGTTGAACACCACCGCAACCTCCGGTGGCCGCACCACCGCGTGCAATGCCGAAAGGGCCGTGTGGCTCAGCGTTTCCAGTGTCTTGCGGCGCAGCGCGGGAAAATGCACCAGGCGCATCCCGAGGTGGCGCTCGGGGCGGGGGCCGCGCCCGCCGAGGTTGCGGCAGTACACCGTGACCTCGTGTCCGCGCTGGACCAGTCGTCTCCCCACCTCCTCGACGCACGTCTCGAAGCCGCCGTAGCGCGCGGGCACGCCGCGGGTTCCGATCATCGAAATCCGCATTCTCGCTCTACCGTTTCGTCGAAGGGCAGCCACCGGATCACGACGGGCAGCCCCGAAGCCGCACAGCTGTTTTCGCGCGGCTCACTCGATTCGGTGCCCAGCTTGTAATATGTCGACGGCGGGCAGTCGTTACACCGATTCCGCAACCCGTCTTCGGCGCATTCGCGCCCGAACCCACCTGATCCGAGGACCGGCCGTGAGCTGGAATGCCCTTCGACGCCGCTATGGCGTCGCGCGTCGCCGGGCCTTCGACGCCGAGCGCTGGCCCGTCGTGTGCGTGCTCGCACTGATCGTGGCCAGCGAATACAAGTTCCGCGTTCGCGCCGACGACCAGTCGGTGTCTGGCTCGCCCGACCTGTTCGTGCTGGCCGAAATCGCCGTCTACGCGGCCGTGGCGTGCTTCCTGTTCCTGCGCTTCCGCCCCACGTCCCAGGTGCGGCGCGCCGGCTGGATCACCTGTTCGGCCTATGCCTACGCGGCGGTCCTGGTGCTCTCGGCGCTGTACTCGCCGTACCGCGAACTGGCCCTCGTGCGGGCCTGCCAGGTCGTGGTCGTGCTGGCGCTGAGCCGTTCGATCGCCCGCCATTGCGCCCGGGATGCGTTGCACCGCATCGCCCACGCCTTCGCAGTCCTGGTCAGCGCCTCGGTCGTCTTCGGCGTGGTCGTGCCGTTCCCCCGGCTTCCGACGCAGCTCGACAGGTTCACCTGGCTGCACCTGCATCCGGTGGACGCGGGCCAGTTCCTCGCGCTCGCGGTGGTGATCCTGGTGGCGTACGCCTTCGGCCACCGGTTGGCCCGGCCCGGCCCGCACTGGCCGCTGCCCGTCTACCTCGTGCTGCTGACGATCTGCGCCGCCGGGTTGATCGGGAGCAACACCCGGGGGGCCGCGTTCGGGGCGATCGTGGGTTGCCTGGTGATCGCGGGATTGCGATGGCGCGGCCGCCGGCGGCTGGAGATCGCGGTGGCGTTGGCACTCTTCCTGATCACCGCGTGGCTCGCCGCGGGGCCGCTGGTCGAGGCTTTCTTCGTCCGCGGTGAGTCCGCCGAGCGGCTCGCGTCTTTGAACTCGCGAACGGACCTGTGGGCTTACGCGTTCGACGCGTTCCTCGAACGCCCGCTATACGGCCACGGTCTCACCGCCTCGCAGGGTTTGTTCCTCGACGAGATCGGGTTGGGCGGCGGGCACAACGGGCTGGTGAACCTGCTCGTCGACGCCGGACTGATCGGCGCGGTGGTGTGGCTCGTGCTGCTCGGCTGCATCTTCACCGCCGCGGTCGCGCTGCGGAACCTCCGGCCCGAGCCGCGACTGGATCGCATCCTGATCCTCGCGGCGTTGTCGGGCTTGCTCGCCAACTCGATGTTCACCGAAGGGCTCGGTGCTCCGGCCAACGTCGCCTGCGTCTGGCTTTTCCTGCTGGCTGCGTGGACGAGCATGGCGAGTACGCGGAACTCGGCCTCGGTGCTGCCATCCCACATCCCCGTCGAAGAGCTGGAGTGACGTTGGTCCGACGAACCGCGCTGATGGTCCATCCCGGTGCCGAGCTGTACGGATCCGACCGCATATTCCTGGAATCGGTCATCGCGTTGACCGAGGCGGGCTGGCGGGTGGTGGTCGCGCTGCCGGAGCGCGGGCCGCTCGCCGACCGCCTGCGCGACCGGGGCGCGGACGTGGTCCTGTGCCCGACCCCGGTGCTGCGGAAGGCGGCGTTGCGCCCAGCCGGGTTCCTGCGGCTGCTGCTGGAAGGCCTGCGAGCAGTGGCACCGACTTTGCGCTTGCTGCGGAGGACCCGCCCCGACGTCGTGTACGTCAATACCGTGACCGTGCCGTTGTGGCTCCTGCTCGCCCGCTCGACCCGGCGATCGGTGATCGCCCACGTGCACGAGGCTGAAGACAGCGCACCACGCCTGATCAGGACCGCGCTCGCCGCTCCCCTGCTGTGCGCTGTCTCGGTCGTGGTGAACAGCGAGGCCACGGCTCGCGTGATCACGCGACCGCTGCCCTGGCTGCGTCGCCGGATCCGCTTGGTCTACAACGGTGTTGCCGGGCCGGTGCATGCCGCGGCCCGTGGCGGTGAGCGACCCGATCCGGTCCGGATCGTGCTGGTCGGTCGACTGTCACCGCGCAAGGGCATCGACGTCGCGGTGCGCTCGATCGCCCGCTTGCGCGCCGATGGCCACGACGTCGTCCTCGAATTGCTGGGGTCCGCGTTCACCGGCTACGAGTGGTACGAGCGGCAACTGGAGGACCTCGTACGGCGTCACGGCCTGGCCGGGGTGGTCGCCATCCGCGGTTTCCGCGCGGACGTGTGGGATGCCTACCGGGACGCCGACATCGCGCTGGTCCCGTCGCGGTTCGAGCCTTTCGGCAACACCGCTGTGGAGGCGCAGCTGGCCGGAACCCCGGTGATCGTGACCGATGTGCAGGGCTTGCCCGAGACCGTCGCGCAGGGGCGCTACGGCCGCGTCGTGCCCGCCGACGACCCCGACGCGCTCGCCGAAGCGATCAGCGATGCGCTTGCCGAATGGCAAGGAACTCTCGACACCGCAGCGCAGGCTCGCGAGCACGCCCAGGAGGTGTTCTCACCGCAGCGCTACCGCGCCGACATCGCCGCGATCGCAACCGACGTCGCCCGCTGCCGCTGACGGAGCCAACGGCCGTCAGTACGCGCCCTGCTTGGTCAGCACCGCGCGCACGGTCTTCCAGAGGATCACGGCGTCCATCGCCAGCGACCAGTTCTCCACGTACCGCAGGTCGAGCCGGACGCTTTCGGCCCACGACAGGTCGCTGCGACCACTGACCTGCCAGAGCCCGGTGAGCCCCGGCTTGACCAGCAAGCGGCGCCCCACCTCGTAGTCGTAGGTCTCGGTCTCCTCCGGCAGTGGCGGCCTCGGGCCGACCAGCGACATGTGCCCGGCGAGGACGTTGAACAGCTGCGGCAGCTCGTCGAGCGAGTACCGGCGCAGCAGTCCACCGACCTTGGTCACCCTCGGATCGCGGCGCAGTTTGAACAACGGCCCTTCCGCATCGTTGGCCGGGTGCAGCGCGGTTCGCATCGCGTCCGCGCCCACCACCATCGTGCGGAACTTCAGCATCGTGAACGTGGTGCCGCCTCGCCCGGTCCGGCGCTGCCGGTAGATCACCGGTCCACCATCGGACAACTTGACGGCGAGGGCGATCACCAGCATCGCCGGCCCGATCAGGCCCAGCAGGAGCAGCGCGCTCACCCAGTCGGCGAGAGCCTTCACGACTCGGCGACCACCGGTGAAGGAGGGTTCGCTCACCTTCAGCATCGGCATCCCCAGCACCGACGACACGTGCAGCCGGGGACCGGCCACCTCCATCAGCACCGGGGCGACGACCATCTCGGCGGAGGTGTCCTCGATCTTCCACGCCAGTTCCTGCAGGCGACGTGGAGTCCAGTAGGAATCGGCGGTGATGGCGACCACCCGGTACCCGCCGCGCCGGACGTGCTCTGCGAGCTCGTCGACATCACCGATCACCGGAACGCCGTCCACCTCGCAGATCAGTCCCTCGTCGGCCTCGGGACGAAGGCACAGCGCTTGGATCTGCCATCCGACATGCGGCTGCTGGCGGGTGCGGGCGATGAGGTCGCGCAGCGTGTGCGTACTGCCCGCCGCGATCACCGGTAGCAGGCACCTGCCGTCGCTGCGGGCGCTGTGCAAGTAGCGGCGCAGCACGTACCGCTGCGCGAGCACCAGAAGCGCAAGCGCGGGTAGGACGCCGAAAACCCATGGCCGCACGTCCAACGGCGGTACCGCAAGCCCCGCGACCGCCAGGACGGCGCCAGCGGAGAAGATCCCTCGCCCCAGGCGCCGGTACTCCTCGTGTCCTTGCCCCAGGACCCTGACGTTCCAGGAACCGGCCAGGGCCCACAACACGGCCACCGCGGTGAGCAACGCCAACACCGGCGGAGGCAGCACCGCGATGTCCAGCACTGCCACCCAGACCGCCCCAGCTGCCGAAGTCATCGCTGTTGCGATGGCGTCGCTGGCGATCACAGCGATTCGGTATCGCCGTTCCCACACCATCGCGGGAAGTGCGGGGAGCGGGTGGGCTGGGGGCGCCGTCGCGTTCAACCGCGGAGCCCGGACAAATCCGGCCGACCCCACCCCGTCCGGCAATGACATCGGTGCGCGCATCGGCTCCTGCATCGGACCCCTCTCCAGTTGGCAGAAACGTCCGCGCGGCAGAGGCGATCGGACGTCAGAGCTATCGGGGCCATCACGAATCCGTTACACGTTCCCCGACGAGAGGTGAACGGCCGTGCGGACTGGAAAAGCTTCGTGCTGCGGCTACGTACAGCCGGGGCTCGGACTCGTCGGGCTCATCGACGGCCCGCTCCGCGCTGGCGCGCCCATCTTCGCAGCCGCTGTGCTGGCCGGTTCGCACGCGGCGCTGTTGGCGGGGCGGCATCAGCATGGGCTCGTCGCATGACGGCAGCCAGACCTGTCGTGATTCGGCGATCATCCGCAACGCGGCGACCGGGACAACTCATCAGCTCCTCGCCAACATCGGCGTGGTGCTCCTCGCACAGGTGGAGAAGTACCCGCGTCACCTACCAGAACCCGGCCTCGCCGGACATCACCGTGACGGTCGATGTCGTGCTCTGCCGAGAAAACTTCCGAAGTCCTAAAAGGACTAGACGAGTTCTGGAGGTTTGCGAAGCACTCCTCCACCGCACGGCCTGCTGCCCATGCCGCGCGTTTCGCTTGGTCCCCGATCCCTCAGGCGTGCCAGCGAATCATCCGGTCAGAAGACCGACCATCCGGTCAGGGTGGTGAAGTGATCGAGCGCGGCCACACCGGCCACGGAGTTGCCGCGCTTGTCCAGCCCCGGGCTCCACACCGCGACCGCGCACCGGCCCGGCACGATCGAGAGGATCCCGCCACCGACCCCGCTCTTGCCCGGGACGCCGACCCGGTAGGCGAAATCCCCGGCGGCGTCGTAGGTCCCGCAGGTGAGCATGATCGCGTTGATCCGCTTGGCCTGCCTGCGGGTGACCAGTTGCGAACCGTCGCGGCGGACACCGTGCGCGGCGAGGAACAGCCCCGCCAGGGCCAGGTCGCGGCAGCTCATCTCGATCGAGCACTGCCGGACGTACTGGTCGAGCACGGTCGCCACCGGATTGCGCATGTTGCCGTAGGACGCCATGAAATGGGTCAGCGCCAGATTGCGGTCCGCATGGCCCGCCTCGGAAGCGGCGACCTCCTCGTCGACCCGCAGAGCCGAGTTGCCGCTTTCGGCTCGCAGGAACCCGAGCAGCTCCCCGGTGGCGTCGCCGACCAGGGAGATCAGCTCATCGGTGACCGTCAGCGCGCCCGCGTTGATGAAGGGGTTCCGAGGGATCCCACGTTCGTGCTCCAGCTGGACCAGCGAGTTGAAGGCACTGCCCGACGGCTCCCGGCCGACGCGCTGCCAGAGCGCCTCATCGCTGCCGGCGAGCACGAGTGCGAGGGTGAAGACCTTCGAGATGCTTTGCACCGAGAACGGCGTCTCCCAGTCGCCGACCCCGTGGACGCGGCCGTCGAGATCGGCGAGCGCGATGCCGAAGTGGCCGGGGTCGACTCGCGCGAGCGCCGGAATGTAATCCGCGACCGTTCCGGCCCCGCGCAGCGGGGCGACCTCGTCCACGACCTGTTCGAGCAGCTGAGTCAACTCCACGAAGGACCATCATGTCATCGCCGCGGCCGGGCCCTACCCGCGGCGGGGTCCGGTGACAGGCAACCTCCCGAAAATCGGGCTCTACTGCAGGAACTGTGGTGAGCAGCACCTGGCGGCGGCCGCTCGACGGCAATGATCGTCCAGTTCGGATGCACGGCGGGCCACCCGCCGGGATGTACTGACCCGCCTCGGAATCCCCGCCGATCTCGTCGTGGCGCTCAACCGCCACCTGGCACGAACGCCGGGTTCACTCCCAGACCACGACGTTGCGCCGCACGGGCGTCGCGGTGGAGTTGGTGACGAACAGCTCCGGGCTGCGCTCGCGGATCTGCTCGATGTCGGCGAAGACCTCGCGCAGGTGCGCGCGCATGGTCTCGCGGGCACGCGGTGGGTCGTGGTCGAGCACGGCCTCGAGGATCCGGACGTGCTGGTCGACGAACACGCGCGGTGAGTTCGCCTCGTAGAGCCCGAGGCGGCGCGCGCGGTCGAGGTGCCCCTTCGCGGACACCACGGTCGGCCAAGCGCTTTCGTGGCCGGACAGCCGCAGGAGCCCGCGGTGGAACTCCTCGTCGAGCACGAAGAAGTCCTCGAGATCGATCTGCGGCTCCTGCTGGCGCGCCAGGTTGGCCTCCAGTTCGGCGACCACCTCGTCGTCCAGCTCCGCCGGAAGGTCGTCGAGCGCGGCGAGTTCGACCGCCTCGCGCAGGAACTGGGCATCGGCCACGCTCCGCAGATCAACCCGGGAGACGAAGGAACCGACCTGCGGGAACACCTGCACCAGCCCCTCCTCGGACAGGAGGATGAGGCTCTCGCGCACGGGAGTGCGGCTCACGCCGAGGCTCGCGGCCAGCTCGTTCTCAGACAGCGCGGCCCCCGGCCGCAGCTCCAACGTCAGCATCTTGCGGCGCAGCGTCTCGTAGACGGCACGCCTGCTGGTGCGCCCTCTGGTCTCCTCGGTCACGGATCCAACACTAGTGGACAAGCCTGCCGAACTAGTACACCAGTGCTTGACCCTCTCCGCGACAGGTGCTTGTATACCAGCACTGCTACACCAGTCGTCGAGTCCTCGAGGGAGCGGATCCTGTGAGCAAGATCGAGCGGGCCGAGGTGTTCGTCGCCTCACCCGGCCGGAGCTTCGTCACGCTACGTCTGACCACGTCGGACGGGGTGATCGGACTCGGGGACGCCACGCTCAACGGCCGCGAGCTAGCGGTGGCCAGCTACTTGCGCGACCACATCGCCCCGCTGCTCATCGGCCGCGACCCCGCCCGCATCGAGGACGTCTGGCAGTACCTCTACCGCGGCGCTTACTGGCGGCGCGGCCCGGTGACGATGACCGCGATCGCGGCCGTGGACACCGCGCTCTGGGACATCAAGGGCAAGGTCGCGGGCCTGCCCGTCTACCAACTGCTCGGCGGCCGCTCGCGCGACGGGGTGCTGGTGTACTCGCACGCCAGCGGCACCGACGTGCCGTCGCTGCTCGACGACGTGGCCCGCTTCCGCGAGCTCGGCTACCAGGCGATCCGCGCGCAGGCCGCGGTCCCGGGCATCGGCGGAACCTACGGGGTGCGCAAGGGCGTGGTCTACGAACCCGCGGCCACCTCGCTGCCGGAGGAGCAGCCCTGGTCCACCGAGGCGTACCTGGACCACGCCCCGACGTATCTGGAGGCGATCCGCGAACGCTACGGCTTCGACTTCCACCTCCTGCACGACGTGCACCACCGCCTCACCCCGATCGAGGCCGCGCGGTTCGGCAAGCGCGTCGAGGACTGCCGCCTGTTCTGGATGGAAGACCCCACGCCCGCGGAGAACCAGGAATCCTTCCGGCTGATCCGCCAGCACACCACCACGCCGATCGCGGTCGGCGAAGTGCTGTCGTCGATCTGGGACGTCCAGCACCTCATCACCGAGCAGCTCATCGACTACGTGCGCACCAGCGTGGTGCACGCGGGCGGGATCACGCACCTGCGGCGGATCTTCGACCTGGCCGCGCTGTACCAGGTCCGCACCGGCTCGCACGGCGCCACCGACCTCTCCCCCGTCAGCCTGGCCGCGGCGGTGCACCTCGACCTCACCGTGCCGAACTTCGGCATCCAGGAGTACATGCCGCACGCACCCGAGACGATGGAGGTCTTCCGCAGCGGGGTGCGCTTCGAGGACGGCATGCTCCACCCGCCGGAAGAGCCCGGCCTGGGCGTCGAGTACGACGAGAAGGCCGCCGAGCGCTTCCCGTACGAGCCGCGCTACCTGCCGGTGGCTCGCCGCCTCGACGGCTCGGTGCACGACTGGTGAGCGCGATGCTGAGCCGGTCCACGACAGGCGAGCTCAGTCCGGAGATGCGACCGCTGGTCGATCCCGGCGAGCTGCGGCCGCGAATCGTCCACTTCGGACTCGGCGCCTTCCACCGGGCGCACCAGGCGGTGTACACCGAGGCCTCCGCGGCGCGATCCGGGCAGCCGTGGGGGATCGTCGCCGTCGGGCCGCGTTCAGCCGCCCCGGTGGAGGCCGCCCGCGCCCAGGACTGCCTGTTCTCGGTGACCGACCGGGTGCCAGGCGAGGGCCGGATCCGGGTGGTCGGCTCGGTGCTCGACGCGCTGATGATGCGGGCGGACGCCGAGCGCATCGACGGGCTCATCGCCTCGCCCGAGGTGACCACCGTAACTCTGACGGTGACCGAGAAGGGGTACTCGCGCGATCCCGGTACCGGGCTGCTGAACACCGCCGAGCCCGGGGTCACGGCCGATCTGACCGCGACCGCGGTCGGCGATACGGCGCCGATGCGCACCGTCGTCGGCAGGCTCACCGCCTCGCTCGCCGTGCGCTTCCGCGCGTCCGGCGCGCCGATCAACGTCGTCTCGTGCGACAACGCGGCCGGCAACGGCGCCGCGCTGGCGGCCGTGGTGCGCGGCTTCGTCGAAGCGTCGGCGTGGGCGGACCGGGACGCGCTGCTCGACTGGCTGCAGACCTCGGTCGCGTTCCCCTCCACGGTCGTTGACCGCATCGTCCCCGCGACGACGCCCGAGGACCGGGCGGCGGCGTCGAAGGCGCTTGGCCTGCGCGACGAGACGCCGGTGGCGGGTGAGCCGTTCCGCCAGTGGGTGATCGAGGACCGCTTCGCCGCCGAACGCCCGCCGTGGGAGCTGGACGGCGCGCTCGTCGTTCCCGACGCGGGCCCGCACCAGCTGATGAAGCTGCGCCTGCTCAACGGATCCCACTCGATCCTGGCGTACCTCGGGCTCGCCGCCGGGCGCGACACCGTCGCCGACGCCCTGGGATCGGACTGGGGCGAGCGGGCGGTGCGCCGCTTCGCCGCGGAGGTCGCGGCGACCCTCCCGGAGGCGGGGCTCGACGTGGCCGGGTACGTCGAAGCCCTGGTCGAGCGGTTCGGCAATCCGGCCATCGGTCACCGGCTGCGGCAGATCGGTTCGGACGGTTCGCTGAAGATCCCCGAGCGGTGGCTTCCCGCCCTGCGCGCGCTTCGGGCGGGCGCGGCCGCCACGCCCGTGCTGGAACTCGCACTGGCCGCCTGGGTCAACGCCACCCGCCCCGGCAACGACGGCGGCCAGATGTTCGGCACGGACGATCCGGCCGCCGAGGCGCTCGCGCGGTGCTGGCGGGGCGCCGCCGAACCTGCCGTGGTCGCACGGCTGCTGACCGCCATCGGCGCCGCCGACCTGGCCGAAGACGCCGACCTCGTGTCCGCGGTCGCCGATCACCTACCGGCCCTGCGCGCAGGCCGGATCGAGTTGTGAGACCGCCCCCAGTACGTGAAGCAAAGGAGCGCACGGATGACTGAGAGCACGCAGACGGAGCCGGACGGCTCCGTACGGCGGACGACGCGCGATCTCAGCCGCGCCGCCGTGTCCGGCTGGCTCGGCACGGCCATGGAGTTCATGGACTTCCAGCTGTACTCGCTGGCCGCCGCCATCGTCTTCAACAAGATCTTCTTCCCGGACGTGAGCCCGGCCATCGGGCTGATCGCCGCGATGGCCACCTACGGCGTCGGGTACGTCGCGCGCCTCGTCGGCGCCGTCTACTTCGGACGGATGGGGGACCGGATCGGCCGAAAGAAGGTCCTGTTCCTCACCATCATGCTGATGGGCGGCTCGACGACGCTGATCGGCGTGCTCCCGCCGTACCAGATGATCGGCATCGCCGCGCCGATCCTGCTCGTCGTGCTGCGGCTCATCCAGGGGTTCGGAGCGGGCGCGGAGATCGCCGGGGCTACGGTCATGCTGGCCGAGTACGCGCCGAAGAAGCGCCGCGGCCTCATCGCGTCGCTGGCGGCGCTGGGCACCAACTCCGGCACGCTCGCCGCATCCGGGCTGTGGGCGGTGCTGCTGGCGGTGCTGTCGGAGGAGCAGCTGCTCAGCTGGGGCTGGCGGCTGCCGTTCCTGCTGAGCTTCGTGCTGCTGCTGCTCGGCGTGTGGATGCGCTCGAACCTCAAGGAAAGCCCGGTCTTCGAGGAGCGGCCCGACGTCGTCGACGGTGTCGCCCTGTCGCGCAGCGAGATCGAGAAGTCCACCGAGCACTCGCTGGAGGCGGGGCTGCACCAGAGCAAGGGCAAGGCGTTCCTGCTGACGCTGGGGCTGCGGTTCGGCCAGGCCGGGAACTCCGGTCTGGTGCAGACCTTCCTCGTCGGCTACATCACCACGAACCTGCTGGTGAGCAAGTCCGTGCCGACGGCCGCGATCGTCTACGGCTCGCTGCTGGGGTTCGCCACGGTTCCGCTGGTGGGCGTGTTGGGCGACCGGTTCGGCCGTCGCCCCGTGTACCTCGCGATGACCGCGCTGACCATCGTGCTCGCGGTGCCGATGATGGCGACGATCGCCGCCGGGCACACCGTGGCGCTTTCCGTCGCGATGGTCGTGGGCCTGAACATCGGCGTGCTCGGGCTGTTCTCGCTGGAGAGCGTCACGATGGCGGAGATGTTCGGCTCCCGGAACCGCTTCACCCAGCTCGCCGTGGCCAAGGAGATCGGCGGCGTCCTGGCCACCGCGATCGGCCCGGTGCTGGCCGCCACGCTCACCGCCGTGACCGGGCACTGGTGGCCAATCGCGGCGATGCTCATCACCTACTCGTTGATCACGTTCGCGTCGGCGTACTTCTCGCCGGAGACCCGCGGTCGTGACCTGGTCCGGTTGGAGGACGCGGTATGAGGGCCGTGGTCGTGCATGGCCCTGGCGACGTCAGGGTCGAGCGGCTGCCTGATCCGGTGCCCGGCGACGGCGAGGTCGTCATCGCCATGGAGTGGGGCGGCATTTGCGGTTCGGACGTGTCCTACTGGCGGCACGGCGGCTCCGGTACCGCGGTGCTGAAGTATCCGCTGGTGCTGGGGCACGAGGTCGCCGGACGGGTCGCGAGCGTCGGCCGCGGGGTGACCGGGGTCGAGGTCGGCCAGCCGGTCACCGTCCACCCGGCCGAGTTGGTCGGTCCCGAGGCGCTGCCCGAGCGGCTCGCCGGGCGCACCAACCTTCATCCCCGGGTCCGGTACTTCGGCTCGGCGGCGTTCCACCCGCACACCGACGGCGGTTTCAGCGAGTTCCGGGCCGTGCGCGCCGATCAGCTGCGACCGTTGCCGGAGGGCGTGAGCACGCGGCGGGGCGCGCTGGCGGAGCCGCTCGCGGTCGCGCTGCACGCGGTCAACCGCGCCGGGGATCTGGCGGGGCGGACGGTGCTGGTCAACGGGGCCGGGCCGATCGGCGCGCTCGTCGTGGCCGCGGCGAAGCATCGCGGGGCCGGCACGGTGATCGCCGCCGATCTCGCCGGTCCCGCGCTGCGCATCGCCGAACGCCTCGGCGCCGACGAGGTGCGGAACCTCGCCGCAGGCGACTCGCTGCCCGCAGACGTCGAGCTGGTCTTCGAGGCGTCGGGCGCGCCGGGCGCGCTCGGGCCGGTGCTGCGCGCGACCGCGCGCGGCGGCACGCTCGTGCAGGTCGGCAACCTGCCCGGCGAGCCGGCGCCCGCCGCCCTCGGCGACCTGGTGACCAGGGAGATCACCTGGATCGGCTCGTACCGGTTCGTCGACGAGATCACCGACGCGCTCGGCGCCCTGGCCGACGGGCTGGACGTTGATCCGCTCATCACGCACACCTTCGACCTCGACGATGCCGCGGCGGCGCTCGCCGTCGCGGCGGACCGGACGAGCACCAGCAGCAAGGTTCTCCTGCGGCTGGGCGGGGAAGGAAACGAATGACGCCGGTCGTGACGCTGGGCGAGACGATGGCGCTGCTGAACACCCCGGCACAGGGACGTGTCGTGGCCGGTTCGGCGCTGCCGGTCGGCATCGGGGGCGCGGAGTCCAATGTGGCCATCGGGCTGGCCCGGCTCGACGTGCCCTGCACCTGGATCAGCCGCGTCGGGGACGACGCGCTGGGCTCGCTGGTGACGCGCGAGATCCGCGCCGAGGGAGTGCGGGTGCTCGCGCACCGCGACCCCGAGGCACCGACCGGGATCATGCTCAAGGAGATGCGGGGCGGCAGGCCGTGGCGCGTCCGCTACTACCGGCGCGACAGCGCGGCCTCGCGGCTGTCCACATCGGACATCGATGAGTCGCTGATCGCCGCGGCCGACGTCGTGCACCTGACGGGCATCACCGCGGCGCTCGGGCCCGCGCCGCTCGGCACCCTCGACCACGTCATCGAGCTCGCGCGAGCCACGGGCACGCTGGTCTCGTTCGACGTCAACCACCGCGCGGCCCTGTGGTCGCCGCAGGAGGCTTCGCCGGTCCTGGCCCGGCTCGCCGCGGCCGCGGACATCTTGTTCGCGGGGCAGGAGGAGGCCGCGCTGCTGCTGGGCCGCGACCCCGGCGAGCCCTCGTTCGAGTCGGGCGAGGAACTGGCGCACGCGCTCGCCAAGACCGGCCCGCGCGCGGTGGTGGTCAAGCTCGGCGCCCTCGGTTCGCTCGCCCTCGACGGCGACCAGATCCACCGCGCGGCCGCGGTGCCGGTCACCGTCGTCGACCCCGTCGGCGCGGGTGACGCATTCGTCGCCGGATATCTGAGCGGCCTGGTCTCAGGCAGTCCGGCCCCGGAATGCCTGCAGTCCGGCAACGCGGCCGGCGCGGCGGTGTGCGGCGTGCCCGGCGACTGGGAAGGACTGCCCACGCGCGCGGAACTGGAGTCGCAGGCTCTCGCCGGAGAGGTCGTCAGGTGACGGAGTTGTTGAGGCGCTGCCCGGTCATTCCCGTTGTGGTGCTGGACGATCCGGCGCAGGCGCTGCCGCTCGGCGCGGCGCTGGAGGAACGCTGGGACGAGGTCACCGAACGATCGACCGCCGCATTCCGCGCAGCGGGCGCGGAGCGCGGGTAGTCGTCCGCGAAAGTTCAGGTGACGATCGGCGGCATGGGCGGACGCGGCTGCGCCCGAGCTGCCATGCCGATTTCGCGCCCATCAGCCACGACCACGCCAAAGCGCAAAGCCGCTGCGTCCCTGCCACGACCGGAAGACCCGAGCCGAAAAGCCCAGCGACAGCAGGCAGATCGGACATGGTAGACGCGATCGTCAGTGCCACATCTGCAGACGTTCGCAGCAAAGGGGAGGTTGCGGGCTTGGTCGTCCGGGCTTTGACGGCACGCTTGGGCAGCGGACGGGTAGCTGGACCGGATGCGCTCTTGAAGTCCTCGATCGACATCGACCCGGGCACGTCTGGACCAGGAGCGATGTCGCCGCTCTGCTGAGCTCGGGTTTCCCAGCACGCTCCAGCAGTCCCGGCCGCCTGCCATGGTCATGAGACCACCGGTTTGCCACGAGCCGGGGGCCGGCTCGGGCCTGGTCGTGGGCCGTGGTGATCCTGCCCCAGTGGTGGGCGCGCCTCGGGTCTTCTTCTCAGACACCCTTCGCCACGTTGGGAATCAGCGAGGTGAAGGCGCGCGACTCGGTGCAGAGCTCGTCGCCAGCAACTCACTTCGGATCCTGTTCGCCCTGCCGGTGTTGGCTTCCCGGCAGGTCGCGAGGTCGCCTCCCGGACGGCCTGACTGCCTGCTCAGCTGGATGCCGGCTCCGCAGCCCAGCGGCGCCCGCGGGTGGAGAGTTCACTGAGCATTGCGGCCACCTGATCAGCGGTGTATCCCGTGTCGCCCTGGAGCCACCACACGAGTGTCCCGATCAGCTCGCCCGCCCACGCGCGCGCGACGAGTTCCACGGGGATGCGCGGGGCGTGGCCGGATTGTTCAGCACGCGCCTGGAACAGAGCCTCGGCTTCTTCGCTGGTCCGTTCGTAGAACTCACGCAACGGCCGGCCGTCGCCGGCGCCCTGAAGGATCACTCGGTAGACGGCAGCGTTCTTCTCGGCGTGCGTGAAAATGCTGCGCAGGGGGTAGCCCGTGAAGCCATCGGGGCACTGTGCCTCGTACTCCGCCATCCACGCAGCCCGATCCTCGGTGAGCGAGCGGGCGATGTCGACGAGGACGTCCTCCTTGGCCTTGTAGTGGGCGTAGAAGGTCGCCCTCGCCACGTCCGCGCGGTCGAGGATGTCCTCGACCGCGAGCGAGCCGAAGCCCTGTTCGGCGCACAGCTCTACGAGCGCCTCGCGGATCGCCCTGCGGGTGCGGCGCACCCGTCGGTCGCCGCCTCCGGACTGCGGTGACATGGCCCGGCTCCTCTCCGTCAGGTCCTCGGTTCGGCGGGTCTCGAACTCATGATTCCCCACGCTGCGCAGGCGGCGATGCGGAGGGCCACGCCCGAGTCCACGTGGCCTGCACGTTTGACGACCTGGCGCCCGCACAGGCCCTTCGAGACCACGATCGCCGTCGCTGCTGCGGTGATCCCCCAGCAGGAGAGGCGCATTGACGGTGGATGCAACCCACCGTACGATCACGAACTGTTTGTTCAAAAACATACATATTGTTCATTTATGGAGCTGTCTCGTGAAGATCGCAGCGGACGGTCCTCGGTCCCCGGCCACGCTGGCCGAACGCCTCATCGCCCAAGGAAAGGCACTGCTGCCCGAGCTGGTGACGCTGCGACGGGCGATCCACGCAGAACCCGAGCTGGGCCTGCAACTGCCAGAGACCCAACGGAAGGTGCTCGAGGCGCTCGCCCCCCTCGATCTGGAGATGCAAACCGGAACGGCACTGACCTCGGTGGTCGCGGTCCTCCGCGGCGCCCACCCGGGCCCGACCGTGCTGCTGCGCGCCGACATGGACGCCCTGCCGCTGCAGGAGGCGACCGACCTGCCGTTCCGGTCGACCAACGGAGCCATGCACGCCTGCGGCCACGACCTCCACGTCGCCGGACTCGTGGGCGCTGCCCACCTCCTGCACGCGCACCGCGACGAGCTCGTCGGCGACGTCGTATTCATGTTCCAGCCCGGCGAAGAAGGGTTCGGCGGAGCCCGGCTCATGCTGGACGAGGGTCTGCTCGACGTGACCGGCGAACACCCGGTCGCGGCGTACGCCGTGCACGTCGGCCCCGGTCCCCGCGGCACCTTCCTGACCAGGTCCGGCACGGTGACCGCAAGTTCGAGCACGTTCTCCGTAGAGGTGTCCGGACGCGGGGGCCACGGCTCCCGGCCGCATGAGGTCGTCGACCCGGTGCCGGCGCTGGCCGAAATCGTGTTGGGACTCCAGTCCTTCGTCACCCGCCGGTTCGACGTCTTCAACCCGGTGGTGCTGTCGGTGACCAACCTCGCCGCGGGGACGGGCGCCAGCAACGTCATCCCCGGTTCCGCCCGGCTCAGCGGGACCGTGCGGACCATGTCCCCCGAGGCGCTGGCCAGGGTCGAGGCCGAGTTGCCCCGTGTCGTCGCCGGGATCGCCGAGGCGCACTCCGCCACGGCGACCGCGGAGATCACCACCGGCTATCCAAGCGTCGTCAACGACCAGGCAACCACGGAGCGCGCTCTTGAAGTTCTGCGTGCGGCGTTCGATGGCCGGATCCTCGCGGCACCGCATCCCACCATGGGCGCCGAGGACTTCTCCTACGTCGCCCAGCACGTGCCGGCCACGATGCTGATGCTGATGGCGAGTCCGCCCGACCTCGACGAGACTCCCGCGCCGAACCACTCCCCGCACGCGATGTTCGACGACGCCGTCCTCGGCGACCAGGCCGCCGCGCTCGCGCTCCTCGCCGCGCAGACCCTCACCGCACACGCACCGGCAACCCGCTGACCGTGCCCAATTCACCGGAAGAGACCACCCCATGAACCTTGCCCAGTTCCTGCGCCGCAATGCGGTGCACCAGCCCGGAGCCGAGGCCGTCGTCTGCGAGCAGACCCGGATGACCTACGCCCAGCTGGACCACGACTCCGACCGGCTCGCCGCCGCTCTCCAAGATCTCGGCTTGGCCGCAGGTGACCGGGTCGCCACGCTGTCGTGGAACTGCGCCGAACTCGTGGTGACCGAGTTCGCGCTCTACAAGGGCGGTTTCGTGCGGGTGCCGATCAACGCCCGGCTGAGCGAGGGCGAGGTTGCGCACCTGTTGCGCGAATCCGGCGCCCGCGTCCTGCTCGCCGGTCCCGAGCACGTCCCGGTGGCGGTCGCCGCGGCGGTCGACAGCCCGGTCGAGCACGTGGTCGGGCTACCCGGCGCCGTGGGCGCGCAGCACGGGTACGCCGATTTCCTGGCCCGGACCGACGCGCCGCCCGCGTGGGCCGACGTGTGCCCGGAGGACCCCGCGGTGCTGCACTTCACCTCCGGCTCCACCGGAGCCCTCAAGGCGGCGGTGCAGACGCAGGGCAACCGGCTGGCCCTCATGCGCAAGTTCGCCTCCAGCCCCGAAGTCCGCGTCGGCCCCGGCCAACGGCAACTGCTGGTCGGCCCGATCACGCACGCATCGGGAATGCCGATCATCGGCATCGTGTTCGCCGGTGGCTGCCTCGTGGTGCTGCGCGGTTTCGAGCCCAAGCAGGTGCTGGAAACCATCGAGCGGGAGCGGGTGACGCACGCGCTGCTCATCCCGACGATGATCAATTTCATCCTGCAGGCCTGTTCGCGCGACGACTTCGACCTGAGCAGCTTGGAGCGCGTGGTGTACGGCGCCGCACCGACGACGCCGACCCGGATTCGTGCGGCCTGGGACTTCTTCGGCCCCGTCCTGGCGCAGGCGTACGGGGCGGGCGAAACCACCTCGGCGGTCATGTTCCTCACCACCGAGGACCACCGGCGGGCCATCGAGGACGGCGAGCAGGAGCTGCTGTCCTCGTGCGGACGACCGGCCACCGAAGCCGAGGTCCTCGTCGTGGACGACGACTTCCGGGAGGTGCCGCCCGGCGAGGTGGGCGAGATCGTGGTCCGCGGCCCGGAGGTGGTGCCCGGCTACCACGAGGCCCCGGAGCTGACCGCGCGCAGCTTCCGGGACGGCTGGTTCCGCACCGGTGACCTGGCCACCCGCCGCGAGGACGGCTACGTGTTCATCGTCGACCGGAAGAAGGACATGATCATTTCCGGCGGCTTCAACATCTACTGCGTCGAGGTGGAGGCGGTGCTGCACCGCCATCCCGACGTCTACGACGCCGCCGTCGTCGGCGTACCCGACGACCGGTGGGGCGAGGCGGTCAAAGCCGTGGCGGTGCGCCGTCCAGGTTCCACTGTGGACGCCGAGGCGCTGATCGAGTTCTGCGGCGAGCACCTGGCACGCATGAAGCGCCCGCGATCTGTCGACTTCGTCGATGCGCTGCCGATCAACCAGAACGGGAAGATCGACCGGAAGGCGATCCGCGAGACCTACTGGGCCGGCGTCGACCGCCGGGTCAACTGAGGAGGCCCGATGACCTTCACGCCGGAACCCGACTACCGCCACCTGCCCGAGCTGCAGGGCTGGGTCGCCAAGCTGCGGTCCTACCTCGACGAGGAGCTGATCCCGTTCGAGCGCGAGCGCGGCATCACCGCCGAAACCCGGCTCGACCGAACGACCCTGCGACAGGTGTGGCGCCGCAGCCGCGAGCTCGGCTTCTACGGCATCAACCTGCCGTCGGAGCTGGGCGGCCACGGACTGTCGAACCACGACCTGTGCGTGCTCAAGGAGGAAGCCGCAGCCCGCGGGTCGTCGCTGTTCCCGAACGTCCTCGGCGACATGGGCGGGCCCCTGCGGGTGGGCGTGGCGCTCAACGTCGCCACCCAGGAGCAGCTGGAGCGGTACTTCCTACCGGTCGTCCGCGGCGAGCGGGCCTGCTGCTTCTCGCTCACCGAACCCCAGGCCGGCTCCGACATCCGCCGGATGACGACGACCGCCCGGCGCGACGAAGACGGGTATCGGCTGACCGGCCGCAAGGTGTTCAGCTCCGCAGCTCCCTTCGCCGACTTCGCGATCGTGGTCGCCCGCCACCACGACGAGGGCGAGACGTACAGCGCGTTCATCGTCGACTTCGACGCTGCGGGCTGCACCGTGCTCGACGGCGACACCCCCATGTCCGGCCAGCACATCGAGGGCGACATCCTCCTCGAGGACTGCTTCGTGCCCGCGGCGAACGTGCTCGGTCCCCTCGGCAAGGGGCTGCAGGTCGGTGTCGGCCGGATCAACATGAACCGCCTGCTGCACTGTCCCACCATGATCGGCCTCGCCCGGCGCGCCCTGCAGCTGTCGCTGGATTACGCCCGCAACCGCACCGTCTTCGGCGGCCCCATGGTCGAGTTGCAGGCGATCCAGCACCACCTCGCGCAGATGTCCACCGACCTGCATGCCGCCCGCGCGATGGTGCTGGCCACCGCGGCCCAGGCCGACCGCGGTGAGCCGATCGTCGTCGAGGCCAACATGTGCAAGCTGTTCACCGCCGAAGCGGCCTTCCGGGTGGCCGACCTCGCCGTGCAGATCCACGGCAAGACCGGCGTCACGCAGGGGCACGAGGTGGAGCAGATCTTCCGCACCCTGCGCATGTTCCGGATCGTCACCGGCACCACCGAGATCCACAAGAACGCGATCGCCAAGGGCCTCGCGGGAAGGGCCGCAACGGCAGCCGGAGCCTCGCGGTGAGCGCCGCCACCCGGACTGAGGGGGCCGCCGTGACACCCGGGCACGGGACCCGCTGGTCGCGTGGCAAGAACCTCGCCCTGCTCACCGCATCGACCTCCATGGACAACGCCGAGAACAGCATCACCACGGTGATGTTCCCGCTCATGCGCGACGCCTTCGGGCTGTCGGCGGCAGCACTGGGCACGATCGTCGCGGTCGCCAAGGTCGCAGGCGCCGCCACGAGCGTCCCGTGGGCGATGCTCGGCCGCCGGTACTCGCGACGGACGGTCCTGGCGATCTGCTCCGGGTTCTGGGGCGTCTGGATCATGGCCGCCGGCATGTCCACGAACTTCACCCTGTTCCTCGTGTTCTACGGCATCGGAGCCGCCGGCTTCGCCGGTTCCGGTGCCATTGCCCTGGAGATCCTCGGCGACGTCTACGACGACCACCACCGGGGCCGCGCCACCGGAATCCTCTACGCCGGGGTCGCGATCACCGCTGGCGTCAGCGCACCGGTGTTCGGATTACTGGCGCACGTCGACAACGGCTGGCGCTACGGCTACCTCTGCTCGGGCGCGATCTGCCTGGTGATCGGTGTCCTGATCCTGGTTTTCCTCGACGACCCCAGGCCATCGGCCTCCAGCAGCGCACCGCATCGCGACGAACTTGAGACCAAAGCGCGAAGGACGCGCAACGGCCTGCGCCAACTGCTTCGCATCCGGAGCTTCCGCTACCTGCTGGTGCAGCGCCTCTTCTCGGGCCAGAACGTGATGATGAGCTTCGGGATCGTGTTCCTGGTCGAGGAGCGCGGGTTCTCGACCTCGACGGCATCGGTCGCCGCGCTGCCGTTCTCGCTGGGGTACGTCGTCGGCACCCTCCTCGGAGGGCGACTCCTGGACCGCCTCCACCTGGCCCTCCCCCGAAGCGGCCGCGTGGTCATGCTCCAGGCCAGCCAGCTCGCCTTCGCCGCCATCGCCTTCGTCGCGCTGCAGCTCACGGCGGAGGGCATCGCGCCGTACGCGGTGCTGTTCGCGATGCTCGGGCTGCTCCAGGGACAGGTCCCCGTCGTGAACCGCCCGCTCGTGATGGCGGTCGTTCCACCGCACCTGCGTTCCCTGGCGTTCGCCGTCTCCGTCTACCTGGTCGAGTCCGTCTCATACGGCGGCTACGCACTGCTCACGGGCTACCTCGGGGACCAGATCGGGCTGCAACTCTCGCTGCTCCTCATCACGGTCGCACTCACCACGGCGAACGGTCTCGCCTCGGCCGCCTTGTACCACCCTTATGCCCACGACAGCGCCGAGCAGGCACGCCGGGACGTCACCGCCAACGAAGGATGACGCATTTCCGCAGGCAGCAAACCCGGACAGCACAGGCACATCCGCCGTTCCAAATGACTGATCGGGACCACTTCAACACCCACCGTCCACATGAGAGCCTCGATCAACACCCGCCGGAAACACCATTTCCGTTACAGACCCGGCCGGCACGGTGGTCCGCTGGAAGAGAGCCGACCTGCTTAGCCGTCGGAGTCTTCGGTGGGCCCGGCGATCGTGCGGGGTTCGTCGCTTCGGCCGACGCTGATGCGGCGGGGTTTGGCCTGCTCGGCTACCGGGATCCGCAGGGTCAGCACCCCGTTGCGGTACTCGGCCTGGATGCGGTCGACATCCAGGGCTCCGCCGAGCTGCAGTTGCCGGGCGAACGTGCCGGTGGGGCGTTCGGCGACCACCCAGCCGACTTCCGAACCGCTGGACTCGGTCGGGCTGCGCTGAGCACGCACTGTCAGTGTGTTGTGCTCGGCGATGATTTCCAGAGACTCGCCCTCAATGCCTGGTAGGTCGAACTCGACGACGTACTCCTCACCGCGGCGGTAGGCATCCATCGGCATGGGCTGCGGCGCGCGGGCCGCACTGAGCACCTCGTTGGCCAACCGGTTGATGTCGCGGAACGGGTCGAACTGCAGTACCGGCATCGCACACCTCCTTTCGAACACACGCCCTGGGGATGGGATTTACCGTCCCCGGATGGCGGCTCAGGTGCGCTCTCGATGGCAGGATGACGTCCCTGCTGATACATGGTGCAAGTCGACTGCTGAGCAGAATTCTAGTCCGGCAAGGAGAGATCCCTCCATGCACCGCGACGCTTGTGGCAGATGCGCATTCGAGAGCCGGCTGGGGACGATGGCTGCGGTCTCGGCCCGTTTCAACAGGTCCCGTGGACACTGAAGAACTGGGTCTGTTGGCCAGCGACACTCCTGTGGTGATACGTGGCAGAGGTGCCGGTGTGCTGATGGTTTCGGGGTGTCCTCGGCCTTTGCGGAACAAGCAGTCGCCTGCGGTGGCTCTGGGCCGGGATTAGGCTGCTGAGCACACCCATGGGGTTGTGGGAGTCGCTAGGCGAGTTGGGTCATAGGACTGGTGGGGGCGATCATGACTTCCGATGCAGCGCCCGATGCTGGCGGACAACGGCGGGCCCGGCGGTGTAGCTCGGGTGACGCCGTGGAGACCGTGGGCGAACCGGACGACGCACGTCCGGGCGGCGCGGGCACAGGGCGGGGCAGTGACTTCGCCGAGTTGGTTCAGATGGTCAAGCAGCGTGGTTTGCTCGATCTTCGCCGCGTTTACTATGCGGTGAAGATGGCCTTCAACGGCGCGGTGCTGGCGGTCGGCGCGGTGGCGTTCGTCTTGCTCGGTGATTCGTGGTGGCAGCTGGTCACTGCGGTGGCCTTGGCGGGAGTGTTCACTCAGCTGGCCTTCATCGGACATGATGCCGGGCACCGCCAGATCTTCCGCTCCCGCCGGGCCAACGATCTGGTAGGTCATGTTCACGGCTGTCTGACGGGAATCAGCTACGGCTGGTGGGTCGGCAAGCACCGGCGTCACCACGCCAATCCGAACCACGAGGATACCGACCCCGACATCGACATTCAGTCGCTGGCGTTCACCGCCGAGCAGTCTCGCACCAAGCGCGGCGCTCTCCGGTGGATGGCCAAGTACCAAGCGTTCTTGTTCTTCCCTCTCCTGATGCTGGAGGGGATCGTTCTGCACGTCCACAGCATCCGGGCCGTGCTGCGGCGGGAGGTGAAGGCGCACCGAGTGGAAGCCGCTCTGCTCGCCGCTCATGTGGTGGGCTACCTGGTGGTGGTGTTCCTGGTGTTGTCACCGCTCAAGGCGGTGGCGTTCATCGCGGTACATCAGGGGCTGTGGGGCGTGTACATGGGCTGTGCGTTCGCGCCCAACCACAAGGGCATGCCGACCCTGTCCGCGGCCGACAAGCTGGACTTCCTGCGCAAGCAGGTGCTCACCTCCCGCAACGTTCGCGGGGGCCGGTTCGTGGACTTCCTGCTCGGTGGCCTGAACTACCAGATCGAACATCACCTTTTCCCCAGCATGCCGCGGCCGAACCTGCGCCACGCCCAGCCGCTTGTGCGCCAGTTCTGCACCAGCCGCGGAGTGTCATACAGCCAGTGCGGCCTGTTCCATTCCTACGCACTGGTCCTGCGGCACCTGCACGCCGTCGGCGCACCACTGCGACACCCATCGGTGCCGCAGCAGTACTAGACCGATGATCCGTTCCTCCGCCGAGCGGGTCTACCGGACCGTGAGAAGGTGGCCGCCGTCGTTTTCCCAACGGGCTTCCGGTGATTCCTCGGTTGGCTTCGGATCATCGGCCAGCAGGTCGTGGGGAGAGGCGACGCTGTCTTGTTCGGACGCTTTGGCCAGGACCGCGTTGCCGCGAAGTTCGGTCGTCTCCGCGGGGACGAGCAACAGGACCATATGGTGTCCGCTCGGGTCCGTCAGGCTGACCGTGTGCTGATCGAGTGCGTGGAAGCCTTCGAGACGTACCTGGCGTCCATTGATGCGGAGTTTCCTGGGGGCCGGTTCCCAAGCGGTCAGGTTGTAGGCGAGCCGGGTCATCGGCCCCGAGGTGGCGGTGAGTGCGGTGAGCAGCGACGTGAACTCGGTTGCTGGGTTCGTCGAGCGCGGCCACCAGGCGCCGTCGACGAATCCTCGCGTGCTCGTTGCCGGCTTGAGCGTGAAGCGCGGAGCGGTGCTCGGGCGCGGCTGGTCGAGTCCCATGGTGGAACTCCTTCCCGGTCGATCAACGACCGGTATTGACCCCCGGGACTGTGGAGCTGGACTGCTCACGTTGCCGAGAACCTCGTTGATCTCAGACTACGCCGAATGCCCTTGATCAGGGGCGATAGCGAGGGTTCGCGAGCGTTCGGGGTGCTCGCTCCCGCTCCGGTTGCCGGCGAGGGCACGGTCGCCGAGCGGACGATGGGGGTAGCGGTGTTGCCCGGGGAGGTGGCCGTGATGGTCAGGCAACCCCGGCATCCTGCCGGGGTCACCAGGTGGATGCCGCGGCTCGTCACGTGCCATGCACCGCCGTCCGGCTCGTACCGGATGCGGAGCCGGAGCGGCCAGGTCCCGTGGACATCAGTTCTCCACCGCGGACGGCAACAGCGCTCCGTCCTTCGTGGACGGATTTCGGGCCCTTGGCCGCCCGGTAGCGACGTCCCGGGCGGTCACCGCCCACTCGGAGACCACCCGGGCGCCCCAGCCAGGACGAACAGTCGACGACGAGTCATGTAGCCACTGTGGACAGTCCCTTTCGTCCTCGCGCAACCGATCAGGTGGGCGGTCACGCCAACGTCGCGATGACGATGACGATGACGATGACGATGACGATGACGAAGCGGTACCGCACGTCGGAGGCCAGCACGCGTTCGTAGGCTTCGTTGATCTTCTCCGCGCCGATCACCTCGGCTTCGGCACCGACGCCGTGCTCGGCGCAGAAATCCAGCATCTCCTGGGCTTGGCGGATGCCACCGGTCAGCGAGCCGGATATCAACCGCCGGTTGCCCGGCAGCGAGAACACGTTGAACGACACCGGCTCCGGCGGAGCGCCAACGTTCGCCAGCGGCTCCGCCGAGCCCCAGCAGGTACAGGTAGGCGCTCACGTCCAGGGACGCGCGCACCGTGTTCACGATGAGGTCGAACGAACCGGCCAGCTCCTCGAAGGTCGCCGGATCGCTGGTCGCGCGGTAGTCGTGCGCGCCGAGGCTGAGACCGTCGTCCTTCCCCACGGAGCCGCTTGCTGCGTGCAGGGTGACCTGGCGGTTGCTTCTGGGCGTATGAAAGGGCCTCCGCAGCTGCGGAGGCCCTTACCGGAACGCCAGCTCGAGTTTGACGAGCGTCTTTCGCACTTCTGAACTCCGCCTGCTCCAGAACTTCCGGCGGGGCTCAGGACTACGAACGTCCTTGAGTTGGACCATGCATTCCTTCGGGGCTGTCGCGATAGCCCCTTCGGTTCACCGACCCTCTCAATCGATTCACCGCACTTTTAGTACACGCCCGTTCAGGGCAAAAGTCAATGAATCGAGCCGTCTGAGCTGCGGAAATTTGGTGCAGACAGAGTCACGTAGGTCAACGAATGCGCGGAGAGAACACCGGATCTGCCCAACGTTCCCCGTCGTTCCCTTCGTCCAGAAACCATTCGCCTGCCCCTGCGGAGGATCGGCAGATGGCCACTTCGCGGGCGACGGGCGACGGGTGGCACCGGTACAGCAACGGGTTCACCAGGCGGTTCCCCAGCGGGTTCTGCCAGCTGCAGCCGCAGCCGTGGTCGAAGCACTCGCGTTGTTCGTCGAGGGGGCAGTCGCAGTCCGCCCGCGACGATCAGCGAGCGGATCGAGGCCGGACAGCGGGAAACCGTGTGCTGCAACGAGTGTCATGGGCGGCGTGGCGGCTGGAGCAGGCCGAACGGGAACGGCTGTGGGCACTGGTCTCGGCTCGGGCCGAGGGCGTCTCGATCCGGACGCTGGCGAAAGCGGCGGGGCCCTCGTCGCCGGGGCCGACGTGGAGGCGGCTGAGGCCGCGTTGGGCAAGCCGCGGGCGGCGGGCTGGCCTGCCCCGGAGGCCCCGGACGACGGGGATGATCCCGAACTGGGCGGGCGAGACCAGGTGGCCGACCGGCTCAGTGATGAGGTGGACTGGCTGCGCCAGTGCGCGGCCTGGTTGACCCAGCTCGACACCGGCCGCTACCCGCCGGTGGTGAACCTGCGCCCGATCGCCGACTGGCCGGCCACCTGCAACCGAGCCGTGGATCTCGCGCGGGTCGCCGCTGTGCTGGAGCGCATCGCCGCCGATGTGGACGAACTGGCCCGCGCCCGCCGCGTCGAGAACCTCGACGGCGCGGCCGTGCGTGGGGACGCGCGGGCCGAGCGGCGGCGTCGGCTGGCCGAACCGGACCTGGACTTCCGCACCTTCCGCGAGACCACCACCCTGCCGACCAGTTCGACGCCGCAACTGGAACGGGTCTGGGAAGCCTGGCAGGCTGAGCGGTACCGCCGGGGCAAAACCGAGCATCCGCCGGATCTCCGGGACAACCCGTTCCGCCCCCGCTGAGCACGCGCCGTTTTTCGCAGCTCAGACGGCTCGATTCATTGACTTTTCCCCTGAACGGGCGTGTACTAAAAGTGCGGTGAATCGATTGAGAGGGTCGGTGAACCGAAGGGGCGATCGCGACAGCCCCGAAGGAATGCATGGTCCAACTCAAGGACGGAGTGCAGAAGTGAGAAAGACGCTCGTCAAATTCGAGCTGGCGTTCCGGTAAGGGTCTCCGCAGCTGCGGAGGCCCTTTCATATGCCCAAAAGCGCCTCGCCTGCGTGGCGATCAGCGCCCGTGATCACGCGAATTACGTGCCCAGTACGCCTGTTCGGCCTCCAGCCTGTTCGTCTCGGGTCAGATTGTCGAGATCGGCCCAGGTGAGCCGTTGGAACCGAGCCATCAGAACGAGCCTTTCCGCCGGTGCTGGGCGTCGATGGAGTCGTATGCGGTCTGCTTGCGCTGCCGCAGGTCGGCCCACGGTGCGCGAGAGCTGATCACGATCGATCCCGGGCTGTTCATCGCGGACTCCGGCCGTAGGTGGTGCGGCGGGCGGGCGCGGCGCTGGCTTCGGCGTGGGCGGCGACGCGCTCAACACCGTCGCCGCCGTGGCGGCTGTCCTCGATGGCGGCAGCGGTGCTGATGACGTTGCCCACCAGGGCCTGACGATCGTGGAGAGCGGTGCGGATGCACCCGGCGAACTCTCGCTGCGATGGCGAGCTTCCACGACTGGGCGATCCTCGCCAAGGATGCTGCGAGCCCGCGCCCCTCGAAGTGCCCGCATGGTGTTACCGCCACTCGTGATCGGCTTCTCCGCCTGTGCCAAATGTTCTGGAATCCCGGGCGTTGAAGCGGTTACCGGTCATCCGGTGGGCGACACCCTCGCCTGTGATGCAAGCGGGGCCCGTGGGGCGTCAGAACTCAGGACGCTCCTGCCTGGTCGATGCTCATGCCGCGGGTTTCACGAGCACGGAGCACGACGGGTCCGAGGCACACCAGGAAGATCGCGCAAATGAGCCAGAACGGAGCACTCGTCCCCCAATTGGCTTGCAGGAAGGGAATCGACGCGACGACGAGAACTCCACCGAAGCACCGGCTCGCGGACTCCACGAACCCGGCGGCGGTTCCCCGTGCGTGAGTGGGGAATTGCTCGGCCGTGAACAGCTTGGTGAAGGGCACCAAACCCGTGCAGAAGAACGCGCTGACAAGACCGAAGGCGACAGCGAGTGCAAGGCTCTGGGATAGCGCGAGCATGCTGAAACCGAACACGGCGCCGAGGCTGTAGGTGAGGAAGGTCTTCTTACGGCCGAGTCTGTCGGCAAACTGCCCCACCGCGGTCGCCCCCACTGCGCCGGCAATGATGATCCCGATGGTGGTGACCAGCGCTCCCTGGGCTGACATCCCCATGTCCGCGTAAATCGTTGACGCGTACACCAAGAGCACATAGGCACCGGCACTTGCGCCGGCGCAGATCAGTAGGCACAGCACGAGTCGGCCGAGCAGCGGCCGGCGAAACAGGGCCGCAGACTTGCTGCCTCGTTCGGTGCCGGCCTCGTATTCCGCTTGCACGATGGCAGTGATCCCGGGGTGCAAGAGCGAGCTGTCGTGCTCGTATCCCGCCTCGCGTTCCATCCGCTCCACCAGCGCCTGCGCTGCGACTCCGCGTCCCTTGAGCAGCAGCCAACGCGGGCTTTCCGGCAGATACCGGTAGATGAACGGCACCGCCAGGATCGGCAGGCCGCCGAGGAGGAACAGGATGCGCCAGGCCAGATCGACCGGAAGGCGGTCGATCACGGCGAGCGCAGCAGCCTGAGGAATCAGATAGCTCAGCGCGAGCACCGCGGACGCCGCGGCGATCATTCTTGCGCGGGACCGGGTCCCCAGCAGTTCCGAGAGCATGAGGTACGGGATCGGGAAGACCGCGCCGAGCGCGAGGCCGCCGAGAAGGCGCATCGCCATGATCCAACCGACATCCGCCGACACCGCGCACAGCGCGGAGAACAGCGAAAACAGCGTGACGCCCCAGAGCAGCACCACCTTGCGGCCGTGGCGGTCGATGAGACGACCGGCGAGGGCTGCGCCCACGATGATGCCGCTGGTGGACGCGATCCCGAGCTGGGCGGTGCCCTGAGCCGTCAGGCCCCAGGACTCCTTGACCAGCAGCAGGATTGGGCCGATCACCCCGGTCTCGAACCCCTCCGCGACCCAGATGACGGTCACGAGGATCGTCGTCAGCAGCGCTGTCCTCGTCATGGGTAGCCGGTCGAGGCGGGACAGCAGGTTGGCCGTCACCATAGCGTCCGGCGCGATGGTTTTCTCTTGCATAGGGCCCTCCTTGGAGGGATGAGTGGCCGGCAGAGACGAGGCCTTCGATAGCGGGCCGAGAAGTCAGTTCGCGTCCAGGATCATGACCATGTACGCGGACATGACCATTCCTCCGGCTTGCACCAGGCAGGTGCGCGCGCCGGGGACCTGACGCAGGTCGCATTCACCGCGCAGCTGGCGGACCGCCTCGATCATCAACTGCATGCCGAACTGGCCGGAATGGTTGAACGAGAGCCCTCCACCGGAGGTGTTCAGCGGGAACGTCCCTCCCGGGGCTATTCGTCCGCCGCCGACGAATGCGCCGGCGCCGCCGGGTTCGCAGAACCCGAGCGCTTCCAGCCCTACGAGCACGTTGATGGTGAATGCGTCGTAGATCTGGACCATGTCGATGTCCTGGCGGTCGAGCTGCGCCATGGCCAGTGCGTCGTCGGCGACCATGCGCAGGGCGCCGTTGTCGAGCCAGTCCTCGTTGCTGAGGGGTGTCATGTGATGCCGGTAGGTATCACCGAAGCCGCGAATCGACACCGGTTTCCGCGCCAGGTCGCGGGCACGATCGGTGCTGGTCAGGATCATGGCGCCGGCGCCGTCGTTGATCTGGCAGATGTCGAGCTTGCGGAGCGGGTCGGCGATCAGCGGTGAGGCGAGGTAGTCGTCCATGGTCAGTGGCGCCTGGAGTGCTGCGTTCGGATTGAGCTGTGCCCAACGGCGGGCGGCGAGGGCCACCTCGCCGAGATCTTCTGGCGCACAGCCGAAGCGACTGAAGTACAGCTGGGTCAGCATGGCGTAGTACCCGACCGGATTGAGCATTCCGTACGGCGTGGCGAACTGGCCCATCGGCGAGCGCGGGTCCTGGACAACGCCGCCCCGTGCACGACTCTTGTCCAGGCGCTGGGTGCTGCCGTAGGTGACCAGGGCGACCTCGCACAGGCCTGCCTCGATGGCGGCCATCGCATGGACCAGGTGGGTGATGTTGGACTGGCCGCCGACCACCGTGTTGTCGACATACCGCGGGTGAATGTCCAGGTACTCCGCAACGAGGAGTGCGTTCGCACGATCGTCCCAGTGTGCGAAGACACCGTCGATGTCGGCCAGGCCGAGCCCGGCGTCGAGCATCGCCAGGCGTGCTGCCCGGCATTGCAGCGACAGCGACGTGGAGCCGGCGGGCGCCCTCCCGAGTCCCGCTTCACCGACCCCGACGATGGCGTACCGTCCCGCAAGGGTGCGCTTGTCCGCCATCTCTCAGTCCGTCCCCGTGTGTTCGTCGATGAGCTTGGCGCGTACGTCCTTCTTGAGGACCTTGCCGACCGAGCTGCGCGGCAGCGTGGGCCAGAACTCGACCTGCTTGGGGGTCTTCATGCTGCCGAACCGGTTCCGGCACATCTCGGCGATGCTCTCGGCGGTCACATCGGACTCCGACTTCAGCTCGATCACGGCGGTGAGCCGCTCGCCCCAGTCGTCGTCGGGCACACCGACGACCGCGCAGTCCTGCACCGCGGGGTGCGACCAGATCAGCTGCTCGATCTCGCTGGGGTAGATGTTGAATCCGCCCGAGATCACCACGTCTTTTTTGCGGTCGACGACGTAGAGGTGGCCGCTCTCGTCGAAGACCCCGATGTCGCCGGTGTGGTGCCAGCCGAAGCGGTGGGCTTCGGCGTTCGCCTCGGGATTGTTGAGGTATCCGGGACAGACCAGTTCACCTCGGGCGACGATCTCCCCGCGCTGGCCGGCCGGGACGAAGTTGCCGTGGTCATCCATCAGCGCCACCTCACACGCCCCGGTCGGTCGGCCGGCCGACGCGAGGTGTTCGACGGCCGCGGGGTCATCGCTGAGGTAATGATCCTGACGAGACAGGCACGTGATCACTCCCGGTGCCTCGGACTGACCGTAGAACTGGACGAACACCTGGCCCCACAGCGCCAACCCTTCCTTGAGCTTGTCGACCGACATCGGCGCGGCGCCGTAGATCACGTACTCGAGGGAGGAACAGTCACGGGTCTGTGCGTCCGGATGCGCCAGGAGCCGGTAGATCATTGTCGGCGGTAGGAAGATGTGCGTCACTCGCTCCCGCTCGATCAGTTCGAGGATCACCGCGGGATCGGTCGACGGCGCCAGCACGTTGCGCGTGCCGAAGGCGGACAGCCCCATCGCCGTCGCGCCCGCAGCATGGGTCAGCGGCGCTACCACCAGGTGCACCGGTTCTTTCGCCGGTGCGGTGAATTGATTGGCGATCCGGTAGGCGGAGAGCAGGCAGCGGTGGGTCTGCACGATCGCCTTCGGACGGCCCGTCGTGCCGCCGGAGGACTTGATCAACGCAATGTCGTCGAGATCTCGTCGGGTGCCGCAGGTCTGTCCACTGTGTTCTCGCTTCCAGGCCTCGGCGCTCGGCCCGTTCGCGGTGTGCTCTTCGAAGGCGATACATGCTGTGAGCGTGGGTACTTCGGACCGGATGCGGTCGATGTGCGGGAGGTACTGCTCGTGGTAGACCAACGCCGACATTTCCGTGAAGCGCATGAACCAGATCAGGTCCTCGATCTGATCGCGGGCGTTGAGCGGCACGTAGGTGGCGCCCGCGCGCAGGATCCCGAGCATCGCGACGAAGCCGTCGGGATGATTGGGAGACAGAATGCCGATGTTGCCGTTCCCCAGGCCTTCCTGGGTCAGTCCGTGCGCAATCGCGTGCGACGCGTCCACGACGTCCTGGTAGCTGAGCCGTGCTGTGTCGGACTGCAGAAACGTGCGCTCCGGGTATCGAGCGGCACCCGCGTCGAAGTAGTCGGTGATCATCAGTCTTCCAGCTCTGTCAGAGTGAATTGGGGCAGGACGGTGGTACTGCTGATCCGTTCGAAGCGCACTGCGACTCGGGCGCCGACGCGGATGCGGTCGATCGGGCAGTCCACGATGTTGGTCAGCAGCCGGACCCCCTCGTCGAGGTCGATCATGGCCACGGCATAGGGGAGTTTGTCCGCCATCGAGGGATGCGCGGGAAGCCGGCAGATCGTGAAGGTGTAGATGCGCCCCAGCCCCGCGGACTGCACCCAATCCAGCCGTTCCGACAGGCAGGCCGTGCAGAAAGCGCGCGGGTAGAACTGGTGGCACCCGCAAGTTTCGCAACGCTGGACCACCAGGCGCTCGTCTGCGGCGGCCTCCCAGTAGGCCGCCGTCTCGGCGGTGGGGCGAGGTTCCGGGCGCAGCGCGGCGTCAGCCATTGGCGCGCAGTTCGACGCCGGGTGCCACCAGTCGCACGTTCCGCCGGCTCGGCATCCGTCCGAGCCCGGCCACCAACTCCACGATCGACTGCTCGACGCTGAAGGTGTCCTCGACCGGGACGAGTGCGTCGATCTTCTGGTCGTCGTACATGTACCGAAGGATCATCTCGTCCGGCGAGAGGTGCCCGTGCCGGCCGCGCAGTCGCGGCAGGATCGGGTCGAGCTGCGGCGGTGTCTCGGATATGTCGCGCGAGCCGTTGTTCATCACCAGGTCTCTGACGTTGTCGTCGACGGGCAGAGGCAGCGCACCGAAGTATCCGCACACATACTTTTTCACCTCGTCCGGCACCACGGCGTAGCGCTCGGTGTTCAGGACGTTCATCACCGCCTGGGCCGCGACGATGGCGGGGAACGGCGTCGCCATGACGGGTGAACCCAGCTCCTCGCGAACCCGGCCGATCTCCTCGATCACCGCCGGCAGCTTGTCCGCAATTCCGGCCGCCTTCAGCTGCGCCTCGAGATTCGTCATGGCGCCGCCGGCGTACTGCGTCTGGTAGTTCGAGGGGTCGTACTCCGCCGGGACACCCACCGGGTAACCCAGTTGGTCGGCGAGCTTGCCCAGGTAGTCCCCGACCTCGTCGAGCAATCGGTCGTCGACGGCGACGTCGAACCCCAGGGCGCGCAGGTCGCGGGCCATCATCTGGGCCGACGTCAGCGAGTTGCCGTTGGCCAGCGGGTCAATGGCGGTCAGGATCTGATCCGCGCCGTACACCGCCGCCTCGAGAGCGACCTGCGGACCCATCCCGGTCAAGCAGTGCGTGTTCAGCTCCAGCCGGGTGTCGCCGATCGCGGCCCGCAGCGCCGGTACCAGCGTCCGGGTGCGCTCGACGGTCAGGCTGCCACCGGCATCGGCGAGGCAGATCGTGTCCGGGCCGAAGCGCTCGATGACCTCTCGTGCCTGCCGGACGTAGAAATCGTCGTCGTAGCCCGGCGCGAGGTTGAACACGAGAGCGATCGTGACCTTCGCCCCGAGCCGTTTGGCGACGAGGATTCCGGGTGCCACGTTGTCCCACGAGTGGAGGGAGTCGAGGAACGCGAAGTCGCGGATGCCGTTGACCAGCATCCGCTCGATGAAGAGCTCGTTGATGTCGTCCGGCTGGGGGTAGAAGCCATGAAGCAGGTTGCTGCGGACACCGCTCCGGAGGGGAGTCGTCGTGATCCGATCACGGAGCAGCCGCAACCGCTCGAAAGGGTCCTGATTCAGGAACAGGATTCCGGCGTCGAAGCCCACCATCGCGAGCGCCTCGACGGAACCGAAGCCCGCGTCTTCGATCTTTTCCGCGATGGGCAGCATGTGTTCGGTGCGCATCCGGGTCGCCCACAGGCACTGATGAGCGTCCCGGAGCGTGCCGTCGGTCAGGGCGATCGTCCGTCGCTTACCCGTCCGGGCATATTCGGCCTCGACGAGGTTCCGAAGGTTGGTGAGCACGGGATCACCCTTCCTGTTGCAGATGGATGCGGACACCGGGCGCGTGCACACTCAACGTGGCGTACCGGCCGGCACGCTCGAGCAATCCGCGAGCGAGGCTCTCGTAGGGTGTCAACGCCTCGTACGGCACCACGTCCGCCCTCCGCGGGACCGTGGCGATCGTGACTCCGGCCACCCAGGCGAGCACTGCATCCTCATCGTCGGCTTCGAGATCGGCTTCGACCGTCGGGGACGAGGATTCGGATGACAGCAGTGAGCCGACCCGCGCCTGGAGGTCGGTACGAAGGTCACCATCGACCGTGCCGTACGCGCCCTGCAGCAAGCGGCGCAGCACCGGCCGCAGGCTTTCGTATCTCTGCTCGCCATCGAAGTGACACATCGCCTGCTCGGCGATCGCGCGGGCGAAGGGGGCAACCATCGGCGGCGAGCCCATCTCACGGCGCACGGCCGCGCACTCGGCGGCGAACTCGTGCAGGTCTGCCCAGCGTCCACGCTCGCGCACGGCCTGCCGAACGTCGGCCGCCACCTCGCCCGGCAGCTGATGGACGTACGTCGCCAGATCGAAAGGCCACGCCGCCGCAGCCGGAAAGCCTTCCTGGTCAGCGATATCGGCGAGGATCGCATCGGCGGCCAGCAGGCTGTCGAGGTCAGGCAGATCCAGATGGCGATGCTCGCGTTGCAGGACGCGGATCAACGACGGCAGCGACGGCAGGGAGGCGCCGTTGGCGACCGAGGGCAGCGCCGTGTCGATGCCACTGACGCCGAGCCCGCCGGCCTCGAGAGCGACGACGGTCCCGAGCGCGGTATGGCATCGCGTGTGGAGGTCGAGTGGAGTGCTGCCGAGCGCCGCCACCAGTGTCGGGAAAAGGTCGTGAGCCCGATCCGGTGTCAGTACTCCGCTCTCGTCCCGCAACATCACCCGCGCAGCGCCGGCAGCGACGAGCGAGGCCGCTCGCTGCGCGTAGGTTTCGTCCGACACGCCGTCGTCGGCCGCATAGGGCAGGGCGGCAATGGCGGTCAGCCCCGCGGTGGAGGCAGATTCCAGAGCCGCCTTGAGGCGAGCCAGTTCCAGCAACGGATCCAGCAGGACCACCTGCTGCAGGCCCGCCGCGGCAAGTGCCGACAGCCAGCCGTCGATCGCCGTGGGGCCGAGCACGTCGGCGCCCGGTCGTCCATGCCCGGTCAGCAGGTTGACGGTGGCGCGCAGCGGAACGGAGCCGTAGTGCCGCCGGGCGAGTTCCACCCGCTGCAGCGGGTGCTCATCGCGGGCCAGGCATTCGTCCAGGACCGCCGGGCTGAGCACCTCGACCGCCGCGAGCCCACTGGAGGACAACGCTCCGGCGGGGGCGAGGAGCATCCGATCATCCAGTGCTCCAGCCCAAACCGCGGCCTGGCCGTCGGTAAGACTCGTGTCGGTGAACGTGAGCCGGTGGCTGCTCATGCCGATGCTCCCGCCTCTGCGAGGGACTGACGAGTGCCGAGGTCACGGTCACGCGATGGGAGAAAGGTGTCCTCGACCCATCTCGTGGTGACGGCCCCCTCGGAGAAGTGCGGGTGGGCGAGCACCGCGTGGTGGAACGCCGCGGTGGTCGTCGGACCGGTGACCGTCAACTCGGACAGCGCGGTGCTCATCTTCTCGATCGCCTTGGCCCGGGTGGGGGCGTGCACGATGATCTTCGCGAGAAGTGAGTCGTAGTACGGCGAGACCGTGTACCCCGAATGGCAGTGGGTGTCGACGCGCACGCCCTCCCCGCTCGGCGGCGCCCACTCCTCGACCAAGCCAGGACTGGGGAAAAAGCCCCGGTCGGGGTCCTCGGCGTTGATGCGGCACTCGATGGCGTGGCCGTGCAGGACGATGTCGTCCTGCGCAAAGGACAGCGGCAGGCCGGATGCGATGCGGATCTGCTCGGCCACCAGGTCGCGTCCGCTGATCATCTCGGTCACGGGATGCTCGACCTGGATGCGGGTGTTCATCTCCAGGAAGTAGTAGCTGTTGTCGCGGTCGTCGACGACGAACTCGACCGTGCCCGCACCGACGTAGTCCACATTCCGTGCGAGGCGGACCGCGCTCTCCCCCATGGCGGCACGTTCGTCTTCCCCGAGTACCGGTGAGGGTGCCTCCTCGATCAGCTTCTGATGGCGGCGCTGCGTCGAGCACTCACGCTCACCCAGGTGCACGATGTTGCCGAACTGATCACCGATGACCTGGATCTCGATGTGCCGCGCTCGTTCGATGAACTTCTCGACGTACAGCGTGGGATCACCGAAGGCCGATTGGGCCTCCGAGGATGCGGATCGGAACGCGTCCGGGAGCTCCTCGGCCGACCCCACGACCCGCATGCCGCGGCCGCCGCCGCCCGCAGTCGCCTTGATCAGCACGGGAAAACCGATCTGGGTGGCGATCGTCAAGGCCTCGTCCGGATCGGACACCGCCCCGGAGCCGGGCACGCACGGAACGCCTGCCTCCGCAGCCAGGCCCACCGCCGTGATCTTGTCGCCCATGCTGTCAATGGACTCAGGCGTCGGACCGATGAAGATCAGTCCGGCGTCACCACAGGCACGGGCGAACGACGCGCGTTCGGACAGGAATCCGTAGCCGGGATGGACTGCGTCGCACCGGGTCCGCTTCGCGGCCCGGACCAGCAGGTCCGCCCGGAGGTAGCTGTGCGTCGGCTGGGGCGGGCCGATGACGACGACCTCGTCGGCCATCCGCGCGGCCAGGCTGTCGACGTCCGCCTCGGATACACCGAGAACGGTTTCGATGCCGAGCGAACGGCACGCCCGGATGATGCGAACCGCGATCTCGCCGCGATTGGCGACGAACACCCTCCGGATGTCGTGCCGAACGATGGGGATGTCGCCGGTCATGCTGCGTCCTCCGCCTCGGCTGGATCGACGATCATCAGGATCTGGTTGTGCTCCACAGCTTGCCCGTGCTCGGCGAGGATCGAATGGACCCGGCCCGCTGCCGGCGCCGCGACCGAGTTGAACATCTTCATGACCTCGACCAGGCACAGCGTCGCGGACGCCTCGACCTGCTGGCCCTCTTCCACGAACGGCGGCTGATCCGGTGCGGGCGTGCGGAAGAACGTGCCGGGCATGGGCGCCCGGATCGCGATCATCCGATCCGGGACCTCGGATGTCGCCGGGCTGCTGACGGCCACCGGGGCAGCGGTCGGGGCACTGGCCGGCGCGGGTGGCGGCGTCTTGACGTCCGGGGCCGCGGTGGTGGGGGGCGCTGCGGGGAGTTCGACCGGCAGCGCGCTCAGCTGCGCGGCCCCGGGTTTGCGCGCCTGCAGGACCACGTCTCCGATCCGAAGGTCGAGCGAATCCAGATGCTCCGCGGTGTCCAGCAGTTCAAGGATGCGTCGGACGTCTGCGTGTTGGAGATTCATGTTCCATTCCTCGTAAGTCGCATTCGCGATGGGAGCTGCGGTCAGGCACGCATGGTGCGCGCGGTCGTACCGAGATGTTCGGGCAGGATTCGGTATGCCTGACGGACCCATTCGCACAGCATCGGACGGGTGTCGCGGGGATCGATGATGTCCTGGATGCCGAACCGTTCCGCGGTTCGAAACGGGTTCTCCACGGGTTGGAAGCGGGCATACAGCTCCTCGCGGAGCGTGTTCGGGTCATCGCTTTCCGCGAGCGTGCGCCGGTAGGCGGCTTCGACGCCGCCCTCGATGGGGATCGATCCCCAGTGCGCCGTCGGCCAGGCGAGACGCCGGTTGATGCTGCCACCACCCACCGGGCCGTAGGCGGCGCCGGCCAGCCCGTAGGCGCGACGCACGAACAGCGAGAGCCAGGGGACACGCGCCTGCTCGAGCGCCATCGCTGCCCTGATGCCCTTGCGCAGGGTGCCCTTCTGCTCGGCATCGCTGCCGACGAAGGTGCCGGGCTGGTCGATCAGGTTCACCACCGGCAGGTGGAAGGTGTCGGCCATGTCGACGAACCTGGTGATCTTCTCAGCGGAGTCGACGGTCAATGAGCCGCCGAGCCACCTGGGATCATTCGCGAGGACCGCGACGGGATGACCGTCGAGACGTGCGAGCATCGTGATCTGAGATTGTCCGAAGTAGCGTCCGATCTCGAACAGGCTGCCGTCGTCGAAGACCGAGGCCAGCAACTCGCGCATGTCGTACGAGTACTGCTTGATCGCCGGGATCGTCGTGGACAAGGCCTCATCACGACGGTCCACCGGATCGGCGCAGGGCATCGCCGGAGGGAGCTCGTGGACGCTCGACGGCAGGTAGGACAAGAAGCGGACGACTTGCTCGAGTGCCTCGAACTCGTCGGCTGCCTCGTTGTCGACGACACCTGATCCGCGTGCATGCACACCCGAGCCGCCGAGTTCGGCATTGGTGACGTCTTCGCCCACGGCCTTCCTCACCACCGCAGGTCCACCGGCGAAGAGATAGGAACCTTCGGCGGTCATGATCGACAGGTGGCTCGCGCACACCCTTACCGCACCGAGGCCGGCGGCGGCGCCGAGCGCGACGCCGACGACGGGGACGGTGCCCAACAACTCCACCATCGGCCAGTGCGGGTATCCGGGAATCTTGGTGGCAGACATCTGCTCGAGGAGGTTGACGCTGCCGCCGGCGGTCTCGACCAGCCGGATCACGGGCCAACGGTAGGTCAGCGCCAAGCGCTCGACGTACTGCCACTTCTCGGGGTTGGTCGCCTCCGACGACCCCCCTCGCACGGTGAAGTCCTCGGCCACGACGATCACGTCACGGCCATCGATCTTCGCCTGCCCGCACACAACATTCGACGGTTCGACCGAGATCAGCTGCCCGCGTTCGTCGTAGCGGGCCGAGCCGGTCATCATGCCGATCTCGCGCCACGATCCCTCGTCGACGAGTCGCTCGACGCGTTCGCGCGCCGTCAAGCGGCCGCGCGCGTGTTGGCGCTCGATCTTGTCCGGGCCACCCATCGCCAGGGCGAACTCACGGCGCTTGGCTATTTCCGCTTCGAACCACGGCCGGCCGGTGCTGTCCGCGGCGCTGGTGCCGACGGTCAGGGCCGGGGAATCCGCTCGGGATTCGATCTGGGGCATGGCGAGGTTTTTCCTGTCTGTCAGGGATGCCGGTCAGCGAGAAACCGCGGCCGGGAGTGCTTCCGCTAGGTGCGCGCGTACGTCATGCGTCGAGCGGGCCACGAGGACGCCCGCGTCGGCGAGCGCTGCACACTTTTCCTGCACGGTCGCACCATCGGCGCCGCGCGGTGCGTGACCGAACGGCAGCGCCGTCGGCAAGGAATCGCCGGCACGCCCGGCCACCATCGCGATGATCGGCACCTCGATTCGTCCGTCTGCCACCGCGAGGGCCAAGTCGACTTCTTGGTGACTGGACGGTTCGCCGAACACCACCACGGCGCGGGTGTTCGGGTCACTCGCGACCAGTTCGACGCCTTCGGTGAGGGTGGTGCCGACCGTCGGCATGCCGCCGATGGACATCTGCACGCTGGTACCCAATCCCCACGTCCGCATCAACATCGACAGTTCGGAGGCCATGCCGCCGCTCCGCGAGACGATGCCCACCGACCCGGGGGCGAACCGCTGCCACGGTTCGTCACCGCCGGGACAACCGATTCTGGCCACGCCTGGGACGACGACGCCCTGGGAGTTCGGTCCGATCACGCGGCAGTTGTGCGCTCGCGCGACCTCGAGCGCCCGAAGCCAACGATGCTCTGGAATGTTCTCCGAGCTGACCACGATCAGCTCGATACCCGCCTGCGCCGCCTCCTCGACCGCATCGGCCGCGGCCTGCGGCGGCGCGTAGCTCATCGCCACCTGTGCACCCGTCGCCGCGACGGCCGCGGCGACGGTGTCGAAGACCGGCACCCCGTGCACCTCGGAGCCGCCCTTGCCGGGTGTGACACCGGCTGCCACCTTGACACCTGACTCGAGCATCCAGCGGGTCTCCAGCTGCCCTTGCCTACCGGTGATGCCTTGCACGAGAAGCCCAGGACCAGCTTCGAGAAGTCGACGAATCATCGGGCAAGCCCTTCCAGTTCCTGCGGTGACCGTTCCATGGCGGACAGCAGCAGGTCACATGCATCTTCGAGCGACGCTGCGCGATCAAGTACGAGCGCTCCTGGCAGGCGCTCTTTCAGGACTGCGTGGGCCGCTGCTTCGTGCGGGCCGGCCAGTCGGACGACAGTCGGCACACGAGTAGCGTCGAATCCGGCCCGATCCGCGGCAGCAACGAACTCGAGCGCGACGTCACGCGCATCGGCGAGACTCAGTACTGCGCCGCCGAACAGCACCCCGCGAAGCCCGGGGACAGAGAGTGCGGAACTGAAAAGTGTCTGCAGCTTCTCACTACCGGCACCTGGCGAAGCGTCGAGATAGCAAGCGGGGCGGAGGCCGAGATCCGTCAGGTAGTCCAGCCCCAGAAGTCCCGCACCGCCACCGGTGATCATGCAGGCGACGTCGCCGTCCAACTCGAAGAACTTGATGCCGGCCCGGTTCGGCTCGGCGGCGTCGGCCTCGCGCACTGCCAGCTCGCGCGGGGTGGGTGCGCGGTCCAGAACAGCGCCGGGATCGACCAGCGGTGTCGGCCGGAGTGCCTGTGCGGCCGGATGACCGTGGGGATCGAATTCGACCGCCACACCGACGGCGACCAGTCGCTCACCGTCCCAACGGAACGGGTTGACCTCGATGAGGACGGCCTCCGCACCGCAGAAGGCGGTCCACAGGACCTGCAGCGCACCAGCGATCGCACTTCGCAGCCGTAGGTCGTGGACGGCAGCCTCATCGAGCAGGGCCGCTACCACGTGGTCCTCGAGGCCTTCCGTCAGACCGACCGTCGCGGCTGCCGCCTGGTGCGCGTCGAAACCGACGCCGCCGGTGGCATTGGCACGTACGACGGCGCCACGTGTGGTCTCGTCAAGGGCAATGGAGAGGTAGCACTCCGCACCCTCGACGTACTCCTCCACCACTGCGGGCGCGCCGCTTCGAAGGGTTGCTGTCACGGCGGACGACAGCTCGTCCCGGGTCCGGCAGATGTGCACGAGGCCGGCGAGGCCCTTGCCGCTGCCCGCGATGTCGGGCTTGACCACCCACGGTGGCCCGAACGCAGGCCTGTCCGACGCCGATAGCTGCTCATCCGTCACGACGATCAACTCGGGCGTCTCGACGCCGAGCCGACGAAGCCATGGCATCGCGGCGCTCTCGGTAGCGCGGGGCATCTCGTCTCCCTTCATCCAGGACCTCAGGTGGTGGGCCTCTCGATTCGCCTATCAGCGTGATGCAAGTTACTGATTCAAGGAAGTGGCCACCGTAGACCACAGTGATTGCCATCATCGATCGCGCCGCCTATGGTCTCGGCATGAGATCGGAACAGCTGCGCTACCTGGAGGCGGCGATCCGCCACGGTTCCCTGCGCAAGGCAGCTCAGGAGGCCGGCGTCGGGCAGCCGACGCTCAGCCAGCAGATCCGGCGCCTCGAAGAGGATCTCAACGTCATCCTGCTGATCCGCCGCGCCAACGGGGTCCTCCCCAGCGCCGAGGCCCGGATTCTGCTCCCACACATCAGGCAGGTGCTGCAGGCCGACCGCGCCCTTCGAGAGGAGGCCGGGCTGATCAACGGACTGCGCAGCGGCAGCGTCCGTCTGGGCGCAGTCACCACGGCCAGCCAGATACTTCTGCCGAAAGTGGTCCCGTCCTACCGGAACTCGTTTCCCAACGTGCGCTTTTCAGTGAAGGAATCCGGCTCCCAAGCAGTGCTCGACAGCGTGACGAACGGCGAGCTCGACCTCGGGCTGGTGGTGGGCCCCGGCGATCCGGCCTCCAGCGCGAACCTCACCGCAACCGATCTGATCACCGATGAAGTCGTGCTGTGCGTGCACCGGAGCCATCCGCTGGCGAACAAACCAACCGTCAGCATCCAGGACCTCGAGGGCCAGTCCTGGGTGGTCTCCGCGCGCGGCTTCGCATTGCGGGAGCTGGTGGACTCCACATTCGCACCAACAGCACAGGACATCGTCTATGAGACGACCAACCCGCACACGAGCCTGCTCATGGTCGCCGCCGGAGTGGGCATCGCCATGCTGCCCCGGCATACGCTCCGCGACCACCACTCCGACGAGATCGCCACACCCCTAACGGACTGGGACCCGCCCCAGCTGACCGTCTGCATGATCTGGCGCACGGACACTCAACCAGCGCCCGCGGTACGAAAGCTCATCCAGGCACTGCGCGAGGTCAGTGCGGAATGGTCGCGCAACTACCCGCTGAAGCGGTCGACACCCCCCAAACCGTAGGCGCGATTGTTGCCCGCCATGTGCATGGGACCGCGCTGAGCGGTTTTCCGCCAACTTCATGGGACCACCTGGATTGCCAGTCCAACGAAAACTGGGCGAGTTCGACGGAAATTTTCGACCGTTGCGCGGCCTCACCGCCGGTTTGATGACCTGTTCAACCTCGTGACCGATCCCGCGTTCCTTCTGGTGGCGTGGGCTCGGGTGCGGGCCAACAAGGGTGCCCGCACGCCCGACGTAGATGGGCGAACCACCTACTACGTCGAGGAAGTGCGCGGAGTCGAGAGCTTCCTCGACGAGTTGCGGTCGTCGTTGAAAGACCGCAGTTTCCGTCCACTGCCGGTGCGGGAGCGGATGATTCCCAAGGCGAACGGCAAACTCCGTCGCCTCGGGATTGCGACCGTGACCGACCGGGTGGTACAGGCATCCGTGAAGCTGGTGTTGGAGTCGATCTTCGAGCCGGACTGTGCGCCACGAGGCGCTGCTTTTACCGGACGCGGTGAGAGACCGTGTCGGGCTCTTGTCGCAGCAAGGGCCTGGAAGCTGGAGACAGCCTGATC
>NZ_JBFAKG010000031.1:0-100719 GCF_040655595.1 Saccharopolyspora sp. NPDC050389 | reverse complement strand
GTGGTGTCGCTGGTGACGCGGCCGAAGCCGGAGGCGGAGTTGGTGGGGTTGGTGTACGGGTTGACGCCGCGGGCGAGCCTGCAGGCCTCGACCAGCGGCGCGGACGCGGGCTGGTACCGGCGCCCGGGCCTGCTGGCGGGGATCGCCCTGGTCCTGATCATCGCCCTCAACATCATCTTCGGCTGAGGAGGAACCGACATGGCGAAGACCTCGGGCACCGTGGGTGCCTTCGACATCCGCACGGTGATCGCGCTGCTGTTCGGCATCTTCGGCGCGGTGCTCGTCGTCGTCGGCGCGACCGACGGCGCGGACGAGATCACCAAGTCCGCCGGTATCAACATCAACCTCTACTCGGGCATCGGCATGCTCGTGTTCGCGGCCGCGCTCGCGGTGTGGGCCCGGCTGCGGCCGATCGCCGTCCCCACCGGGAACGACGCGTCCTGACCCGGGAAAGCGCGAGGGGCGCCATCGGCCGGGCAACTCGGTCGATGGCGCCCCTCGCGTCGCCGTGAACTGCGCGTTTGCCGTGATTTGCCAACCCTGCCGTCCCTCGTTGGGATAGCGTTGCGAGCTGTGATCGCGAGACGTGCGGTGCTCGTCGGGCTCCTGCTGATCCCGCTGGTGGCCGGCTGCACCGCGGAGCCTCCCGAGACTCCCGCGAGCAGCAGCCCGTCACCGTCGGCCTTGCCGGGCCCGCCGGCGCCGCTGCCGGGCTCCACACCGCCGGGCACGCGACTGCGATTCGGCGACAAAGCGGTGATCACCGTTGGATGGGACGACGCCCCGTCGCGGGTGGGCGTCATCGTCACCGGCGTGGAAATGGCCCCGCCCGAGGACACGGCCGCCTTGCGTTCCGCCTTCCCGGAGAGCGTCAGCCGCTGGGCGTACTTCATCCGCACCGTGCGGGTCAACGAGGACGGCGAAACCAGCGGCAACAGCGGACCGTCGGTCTACGGCGAACTGGGCGACGGCGACGCCGGCGAGTTCCGGCTGCTCAACTCGAACCTCTACCTGCCGCACTGCACCGTGCACATCCACCCGCCGGCGGACTGGTACGCCCCAGGAGGTCGGTTCGAGACCTGCCAGGTCGTGTTCGCCGACCCCGACAGGGTCCGGCTTCACATCGATGGCGGAGACATCTACTGGGAGTGATCCGGCTTCCCGGACACGTGCGGGGCGCCCGTTCGGTCATGGGCGCCCCGCACGCCGGCTTTCACGGGTTGGGAATCGCCACGACCATGCCGCGCAGTTCGTAGCCGCCGATCGCGTCGTTGAACGAGACGCGCGGCCCCTTCTGCATGTGCACGCCGGGCACGGCGAACAGCTTCTTGAGGAAGACGTCGGTCTCCATGATCGCGATGTTCGCGCCGGGGCACTTGTGCGCACCGTCCCCAAAGGACAGTCCGGGAGCGGAGGCGTCGTTGAGGGGGCGGGCCGGGCACACCTCGAGCGGCCGGTCGCCCATCGCGTGCGGGTCGGCGTTCGTCGCGCTGACCTGGATGTCGATCACCTCACCGGTCGGCACGGTGACCGTTTCCTCGTCCTCCGTCGGCAGCTCGACCGGTGCCGTGGTGCGCCGCCGGATGTGGCCGACGACCGGCTCCAGGCGCAGCAGCTCGTGCAGGATCGCGAGCCGCTCGGGCTCCTCGGCGGCGCGGTAGCGGTCGCGCAGCGGCTCGTCGGTGAACAGGTGCCACGCCGCGAGGTTGACGAACTCGCGGGTGGTGACCATGCCCGCGGCGGCGAAGGTGATGCACTCGCCGAGGATCTCGGCCGACGAGCAGCCTTCGTCGAGCAGGTGCGAGATCAGGTCGTCGCGGCGCTGCTTGCGGCGCGCGCGGACGGCGGGCCGGACGTCGCCGAAGTAGATCCCGGACCAGTTGGTGGCCTGCCGCCACACCCAGTAGAGCCCGTGGAGGCTGGTGAAGCCCGGTTCGCCGAACTCCTCCGGGAAGAACCGCTCCAGCCGGTGCTGGAGGCCGGGGCGGCTGTCGGTCAGCCCGATCACCGCGCACGCCACGTCGATGGCGAGGTTGAAGCTCAGCTCCGAGAGCTGCGCCTGCCCGGCGCCGCGGAGCTTGTCGAGCTGGGCGTCCGCCACCTGTTCCATGAGCTCGCGGTAGTTCTCGTCCACCCGGCGCGGCGTGAAGTACTTGGCGGTCTGGCGCCGGTGCTCGCGGTGCTCAGGTCCGTCCCGGTACAGCACCGGGCGCCGGATCTTGGCGGGCATCTTCTCGACCGTCTCCACCCCGAGGCCGGCCTGGACGGTGTCGGTGCTGCGCAGCGCGGTGCGCGCCGCGGCGTAGCCCCGGATCGTCCAGACGCCGTCGGAACCGCGGCTGACCGGGCAGCCGTTCTCGGGCTCGTCCCGATCGATCTTGCGTGCGTTCGTCCCGTCGGTCGACATCGGCGAACCGGTCCTTTCCACAGCCGGGTGGTCGAACATGATCCACTTCTTGTAGCAGCCCGGGACCACCCGGCGCACTGGTCTGCGTCGGTTCGTAGCGGAAATTTCACCGGCGACGCCGGGTGGCCGGGTGGTTTCAGTCGGTCACGCCAGTCGGGCGGTAGGGTGCGGCACGCGGGGTGTTCGGGGCCGTTGTGACTCACCCAATAGGATGACGGCCGACGTCGGTCTTGAGGAGTTACGCACCGTGAAGTGGCAGTTCGGCCCTTACCGGGTGGATGGCTTGATCGCGCGGGGTGGGATGGGCGAGATCCTCCGCGCGTACGACACCCGCCACGACCGCGTAGTCGCCCTCAAACTGTTGGCCCAGAACCTCGCCGCCGACGAGGAGTTCCGCGAGCGGTTCAAGCGGGAGGCGCACGCGGCAGGCCGGCTGCGGGAGCCGCACGTCATCCCGATCCACGCCTACGGCGAGATCGACGGCAGGCTCTACCTCGACATGCGCCTGGTCGAGGGCAGCGACGTCGGGTCGCTGCTCGCCGCCCATGGCCCGATGCGCCCGGCGGACGCGGTGGCGGTGCTGGAGCAGGTCGCGGAGGCGCTGGACGCCGCGCACCAGGAAGGCCTGGTGCACCGGGACGTCAAGCCGTCCAACATCCTGGTCAGCCACAGCGGATTCGCCTACCTCGTCGACTTCGGCATCGCCGCGTCGCTGCGCGCCTCCGCGACGCTGACCTCCACCGGCTACACCGTCGGCACGCTCGCCTACATGGCTCCGGAGCGGTTCGACGACGGCCCGCTCGACCACCGCGTGGACGTGTACTCGCTGGCCTGCGTGCTGTACCAGTGCCTGACCGGCGCGAAGCCGTTCGCCGGGGACACCGCGGCGTCGCTGATCAACGCGCACCTCAACCACGCGCCGCCGGTGCCGACCGGCGCCCGCAGCGACATCCCGCGCGAGTTCGACCAGATCGTCGCGCGCGGCATGGCGAAGAACCCGGCCGATCGCTTCGGCAGCGCCGGCGAGCTGGCGCGGGCGGCGCGCCAGGCGCTGACCAGCGTCACGGCGATCCCGCCGCAGTTCGCCGCGCTGCCGGCGGAGCCGAAGCGGAAGGGCGCCGCGCGCTGGGTGTACGTGCTGGCCGGGGTCGGCGTGGTCGCGGCCGTGGCCGGCGTGGCGGCCTTCGCAACCACGATGAGCAACGAGCCGGGCCGGGCGATTCCGGCCGAGGACCGTTCGCCGCTGCTGACGCAGACGAGCACGGTGCTGACCTCGGAGCCGCCGCCGTCCAGCACGCCGCCGCCTCCGCCGCCGTCCTCCGCGCCCGCCCCGCCGCCGGTGCAGGACCCCGCAACGCAGGCGCCGGAAACCCAGGAGCCGGCGGAGGATCCGGAGACGCCGCCGGCGAAGCCGACGCAGACCAAGTGGTGCCAGTCGGTCAGCTACGAGGGAGCCGAACGCGGCAACGGCTGCTTCGAGGCGGTCGGCGACCACCTCTTCGCGCAGGACACCAGCAAAGACGGCATGTGGATCAAGACGGTTTCGGAGACCGACTACGGCCGCAAGGACGAGTGCAAGGACACCAACACCGCCGAGGGGCCCCCGGTCGACTGCAACCTGGATCTGAGCGAGAAGGGCAAGGTTCGCATCAAGGTCGAGCTCTGGGACGGCAAGACCAAGGTCAGCGAGAGTCCCTGGTCGAAGTTCGTCCCGATCGGCCAGTGATCGCGCCGGTTCAGGCGGTGGGCCACAGCTCGGCCGCGGCGATGCGGGTCGGGCTGAACTCCTGGATCGTCGCCACCGCGGCGCCGCTGGTCACGAACGGGTCGCTGGCCACCGCCGCCTTGACCTCGGCCCGGCTGCCGTCGAGCACCATCATTCCGCCGGTCCGCGGCTCCAGTCGGCCCGCCAACCGGACGAGGCCGCGGGCGAAGGCTCCATCCGGGTTGTCGTAGTGCGCGTCGAGCAGCGAGTCGATCTTCGCCAGGTCGGTGTAGTTCAGGAGCACGAGGAACATCTGTCGGCCTTCCGCTGCTTGGCTGTCACAGCCAGCAAAACGTGCCGCGGCGGGGCTGTCCAAGACCGGTTCGCGGGCAGGCCATAGGCTGGTCCTATGGCCTCGGCGTCGGATGATTCGGGTGGGACCGAACTGCGGCATCTGCGGTATTTCGCCGCGGTCGCCGAGGCGGGCACGATCACCGAGGCCGCGCGCCGGCTGCGCATCGCGCAGCCGAGCCTCAGCCAGCAGATCCGGTCGCTGGAGCGCCGGATCGGCGTCGAGCTGTTCCGCCGCAGCGCGCACGGGATGGAACTCACCGGTGCCGGGCGGGCGCTGCGCGACGGCGTCCGGCAGGTCTTCGACGCGCTCGACTCGGCGGTTGCCGCCGCCCGCGACGCACCGCTGTCGGCGGCGGTCGGGGTGTGCTCCGGAGTGCCGAGCGAGCTGATCAGCCGGGTCGAAGCGGCGCTGGGAGAGGCGTGGCGCTCCGAATCCGCGACACCGCTGGAGATCTGCTTCGAGCCGGTGGACTCCGCGCGGCAGGCCGAGCTGCTGCGCCGGGGCGAGCTCGACTTCGGGCTCGTGCGGCGGCCGATCGCGGACGACGGCCTGAAAGCGGTCACCGTGAGCGATGAGCCGCTCGGCGTGGTGGTGCACGGTTCGCATCCGCTGGCATCCCGGACCACAGTGGACTGGGCGGATCTCGCGGGGCAGAACCTCTTGTGGTTCCCCGATTCCCGGGCACCCGGCTACGCGGCGACGATCCTGGCACACCTCGACCGGCAGGGCTGGGCGCCGGAAGTCGTGCGCGCCCGGCACACCAGTCACGCGCTGTTCGTGCACAACCTCCGCAACGACACCGTCGTGGCTCTGCGGCCCAGCGGCGCGGTCGCAGACATACCCGAGCTCGTCTGGTTGCCCTTCGCCGCCGACCCCCCGCGCGAGCGACTCGCGCTCGCCACCACCAGCAGCAGCACCTGGGCGCCGCTGCTGGTGGCCGCGGCGAAGCTCGTCGGGTGACTGGACCCGGGCCGCCGGGTCACAGCCGCGGGTCGACGGGCTCGGATTCCAGTGCCAGCACGGCGAAAACGCACTCGTGCACCCGCCACAGCGGCTCGCCCCGCGCGACCCGCTCCAAGCCCTCCAGGCCGAGCGCGTACTCGCGGGTGGCGAGGCCGCGCTTGCGGCCGAGGGATCGCTGGCGGAGGCGCTCCAGGTTCGCCGCCTCGGTGTAGTCGGGTCCGTAGATGATCCGCAGGTACTCGCGCCCGCGCACCTTCACGCCCGGCTGCGCCAGGCCGCGCTGCCCCCTGGTGAGGTTCGCCGCCGGCTTGACCACCATGCCCTCGCCGCCGTCCCCGGTCAGCTCCTCCCACCACGCGACGCCCGCCGCGATCGAGGCCGGATCGGTGGTGTCCACGGCGAGCCTGCGGGTTGTGGCGAACAGTTCCGGGTCGGTGCCGACGAGCCGGTCCGCCACCGCCAGGTGCCATCCGTGCTCGCGGTCGTGGTAGGTCCGGCCCTCGGTGGCCAGCACCTGGAACGGCGCGAGCCGCACTCCGGTCAGCCCCTCGGTCGGCCAGCAGTACCTGCGGTACGCCTCGCGGTAGGCGTCGGCATTCGCCGCCCGAGCAACGGTTTTGGCGTGCAGGTCGGCGACGTCGACGCCGCGTTGCGACGCGGCGGCCAGGATCTCCACGGCACTGGGCAACGCCGCCGACGCCGCAGCGCCGACCGCGGCGTACTGGTCCATGATCAGGCCGCGAGCCTTCGCGCTCCACGGCATGAGTTCGGCGTCCAGCAGCAGCCAGTCCGTCGACAGCTCCTCCCACAGCCCAGCCGAAGCCACGGCCGCGCGCACGCGGCCGAGCAGCTCCTCGGTCTGGTCGGGCGCGAAGAACGGCCTTCCGGTGCGGGTGTGCACTGCGCCCGGGCCGTCGATGCCGAATCTGGTCATGCCCGTCGAAGAATCCCGGCACACCAGCACGATGGCTCGCGAGCCCATGTGCTTCTCCTCGCACAGCACGTCCTGCACGCCCGCCGCGAGGTAGCCGGAGAAGGCGTCTTCGGGGTGCTCCAGCACGTCGGGACGCCTAGAGGTGGCGACCGGCGCCATGGTCGGCGGCAGGTACAGCAGCCACCGCGGGTCGATCGCGAAGCGGCTCATCACCTCCAGGGCCGCGGCCGCCCGCTCGGACTGGACGGCGATCCGCCCGTGGTGCCGGGTTTCCACCGAACGACGGCCCGCGACGTCGTCGAGGTTGAGCACGTGCGGCTCCCGCCGCGACACCGAATCCGCCGCCGGCGGCAGCTCCTCGGGCGGGAGCAGCGGGCGCTTCGGCTCGTACCAGACTCGGTGCGCCCGCACCGAAACGACCTCGCGCTCCGGGTAGCGCAGCGCCGTGAGCTTGCCGCCGAAGACGCAGCCGGTGTCCAGGCACATCGTGCCGTTCACCCACTCCGCCTCGGGCATCGGAGTGTGGCCGTAGAGCACCATCGCCTTGCCGCGGTAGTCGCTGGCCCACGGGTAGCGCACCGGCAGCCCGAACTCGTCGATCTCGCCGGTGGTCTCGCCGAACAGCGCGAAGCTGCGCACGGCTCCCGACGCCCGGCCGTGGAAGTGCTCGGGCAGCCCGGCGTGGGCCACCACGAGCTTGCCGTCGTCGAGCACGTAGTGCGCGACCAAGCCGTCGCAGAACTCCTCCGCCCGCTTGCGGAATTCCGCGGGCTCGGCGGAGAGCTGCGCCAGCGATTCGGCCAGGCCGTGCGCGATCTTGACGTTTCGGCCGCGCAGCGCGCGAACGAACTTCTGCTCGTGGTTGCCGGACACCACCAGCGCGGTCCCGGCCTCGGCCATGCCCATGACCAGCCGGAGCACGCCAGGGGTGTCCGGGCCGCGATCCACCAGGTCGCCGACGAACACCGCGCGCCGGCCTTCCGGATGCGCGGCGCCGGTGGCGCGCCGCTCCTCGTCGCGCTCGATGGCGTATCCGAGGGATTCGAGCAGCTCCTCCAACTCGGCGCGGCAGCCGTGCACGTCGCCGATCACGTCGAACGGCCCGGTCTCGGCGCGCTTGTCGTTGAGCAGCGGCTCGATCTCGACGGTGGCCGCCGCCACCTCTTCGACGCTGCGCAGCACGTGCACGCGCCGGAAACCCTCGCGCTGCAACGACTTCAGCGACCGGCGGAGCTCGGCGCGGTGCCGCCGGACGACCGGCGCGCCGAAATCCCGGTCGGGGCGGGCCGCGTTGCGCTCCAGGCACACCGACTCGGGCATGTCGAGCACGATGGCGACCGGCAGCACGTGGTGCTTCCTCGCCAGCTCGACCAATGTGGACCGGGAGCCGCGCTGGACGTTGGTGGCGTCGATGACCGTGATCCGCCCGGCCGCCAGCCGCTTGCCCGCGACGTAGTGCAGCGCGTCGAAGGCGTCCGCGCTGGCCGACTGGTCGGATTCGTCGTCGGCGACGAGGCCGCGGAAGTAGTCGCTGGAGAGCACCTGCGTCGGCGCGAAGTGGTCGCGCGCGAAGGTCGACTTCCCCGAGCCAGAGGCGCCGATCAGCACCACCAGTGCCATGTCCGGAATGGACAGCCGCATCACGCCACCGCCGTCCTGGTGAACACCGCGAGCTGCGTCGGCGCCCCGACCTCGGGATCCTCCGGCCCGACGGGCAGGTGCTCGACGGCGTAGCCGTGCCGGTCGGCCACGCCGCCGGCCCACTGCCGGAACTGCGGCCGCGTCCACTCGAAGCGGTGGTCGGAATGCCGGAACGCACCGGCGGGCAGGTTCTCGAAACGCACGTTGTACTCCACGTTCGGGGTGGTCACGACGACCGCGCCGGGCCGGGCGGCGGCGAACACCGCGTGCTCCAGCGCGGCCAGCCGGGGAGGGTCGACGTGCTCGATGACCTCCATGAGCACGGCCGCATCGAATCCGGCGAGGGCGGCATCCACGTAGGTCAGCGCGGACTGGCGCAGCGCGAGCCGCTCGCGCTGGCGCTCGGGAAGCCGCTCGAAGCGGCGCGCGGCGACTTCGAGCGCGCGGGCCGACACGTCCACGCCGACGATCTCGGTGAACGAAGGCTCCTGGATCAGGTCGTGCAGCAGGGCCCCGCCGCCGCAACCGAGGTCGAGCACGCGGCGCGCCCCGCTCGCCTTGAGCGCGGCCAGCACGCTGCCGCGGCGCTGCACGGCCAGCGGAACGTCCTGTTCGGACGTTCCGGTCACCACCGGCTCGGTCAGCGCGTCGTCCAGCTCGTCGGCGCCGGATTCGGCCAGCTGCGCCAGGGCCGAGCGGACGTAGGACTTGCGGTGCGCCAGGTACCGGCTGCTGATCAGCTCCCGCTCGGGGTGATCGGCCAGCCAGCCGTCACCGGCCCGCAGCAGCTTGTCCACCTCGTCCGAGCCGACCCAGTAGTGCTTCGTGTCGTCAAGCACGGGAATCAGCACGTAGAGGTGCTTGAGCGCGGCGGAGACGCGCAGGTCGCCGGACAGCCGCAGGTCCACGTAGCGGGAGTCGCCCCAGCCCGGGATCTCCGGCTCCAGCGGCACCGGCGCGGCCTCGACCCGCCAGCCCAGCGGCTCGAACAGCCGCGCGGCCAGCTCCGCGCCGCCCCGGCACGGCAACGCGGGAACCCTGACCCGCAACGGAATCGGCGTCTCGGCCAACTCCGGCCGCGCATCGCAACGCCCGTTCAGCGCGGTCCGGAACACCGAACCCAACGCCACCGCGAGCAGTGAGCCCGCGGCGTAGGGCCGGTCGTTGACGTACTGGCCCAGCGCGAAGGCGTCGTTGCGCTTGCCTCGCACCAGCTTGACCGGATCGACGTCCAGCAACAGCGCTGCGGTGCACTCGTCCTCCGCGGCGACCGGGTAGAAGACGTGCGCCGTTCCACCGGCCACCGGGAAGGCTTGCGCCTTCTCCGGATGCTTGTGCAGCAGGAAGCCGAGATCGGAAGCCGGTCGGTGCGTGGTGGTGAGGGTGACGAGCACGGCCACAGTGTGCCCCAACACCCGGCACCGGCGAACCTCCATTTTCAGAGGCTCGAGCCGCCCGCGACGTACGCCGACGGGCGTACGGCAGGAGTCGATTGCGGCCCGATGTGCCGGCGGGGGAGCCCGGCCAGAGTTGTTCCTGCGGCGCTCGGACCGTCCCGGCGCCGATCCGCAAGCCTTCGGGAGGCGATCGTGTCGAACCGGCCGGCACCGACCAAGCGCGGCGCGCGTCGGCTTTCACCGCGCGCCTACAAGCTGTGGAGCTCGGTCCACCTCGTCGTCGCGGCCGGATGGCTGGGGGTCACGGCGGCCAAGCTGCTACTCGGCCTGACCGCCGTGCTGACCGCCGCACCGCCTCGCGCGGAAAGCCTGTACCTGGCCACGGACGCGATCGACATCGCATTCCCGCCGCTGGCGATCGCCACGCTGCTGTCCGGCATCGTGCTCTCGCTGGGCACCAGATGGGGCCTGCTGCGGCACTACTGGGTGGTGACGAAGCTGGTGCTGACCGTCGCGGTGATCGTGACCGCGGTGCAGCTCGAAGACCGGTACGTGCGCCGCGCGGTACCGGCCTTGGAATGGCGGGACGAGGGCACGTTCTTCGACGCTCAGCCGTGGTCGGCCGGCCTCCTGCTCGCCCTGCTCGTGCTCCACTTGATCATGCTGCTGGTGGCGACGGTGCTGTCGGTCTACAAGCCGTGGGGCAAAACGCGAAAACCCGCACCGCGCACCGAAACCACCAGTCCGGCACGAATATAAGAGTCTGTCAGGGGTACTTGGTACGTTCTCACGAACTGGTTCGGAGAACTGCGGAGGTACATCGCATGACCAATGGGGCGCCACCGGACATCGAAGTGAAGCCGTGGCGCGAGCGGTCGAACACGATCGGGATCCTCCCGGGAAAGGCCAGCGAGCAGACCGAATCGCTGCGGCGCGTCGTTTCCCAACTGCCACTGCCGGGCGGGAGCCGGATCGACCTCCTGTCGGCCCAGGGCGACCCCAAGACGGTCTCCTGCGACAGCCTCTGCCGGAACCAGCTCACCCGCGGGGCCTTGGTCATGCGCGGGACGGACTCCGAGTGGGTCGCGACCTCTGAGGCGCTGCACTGGTTCGAATCCGACGACAGCGCCTTCCTCGCTCACCACCTGCACGCGAACGTAAAGCTGTTCGGCGAACTCCTCGCGGAGGTGAACGACGAGACCCGAACCGCCGACCTGCTGCAGTTGGCCGGACGCTACGGCCTGCATTGGACGAGCCCAGATCAGATCTTCCGGCGGCTCGGGTGGTTGCAGAGCCTCGGTCTGGTGGAACGCTGGGGCTTCAGCAAGCTGGTGGTTACCGAACAGGGGCGCGACTTCCTGTCGTCGATCGAGCTCTGCCGACCCGAAGAGGCGCTGGGCCAGGTGTCCAACGGCACCGAGGAGCAGGCGGAACTGGACGAGGCGAGCGCGAGCGTGGCCGCGGCGATCGCTGACCTCGACGCCCAGAAGCTCGCCGAGCGCAAGGTCCTGATCGGCTACATCCCGCGCGGGCAGAAGGTCTCCGGCCGTCCCATCGGTTCCGGTCAGGCAGGTGTGCTGGAAGCAATGCGGAACTTCGTCGAGTTGCTGGGCGACGGAGCTTCTACCGACGAGTTCTTCCGGCGGGCCAACGAGCAACTCGGGCTGAAGAAGAGCTCCTTCACGCAAAGCATGCACACGTTCCGGAACATGCGGCTGATCGACATGATCTCCTTCAACCGCTACGCGCTCACCCGCGAAGGGGAGACGCTGTTGCAGGCCGGAAACGAAGTCGATCTCATCCGATTCCTGCACACCCGCTACCGGTTCGTGGGCGAGCTCCTCGCACACCTGGAATCGACCACGCCGGTCGCCGAACTCGTGGCGGCCGCAACCGAGCAGTTCGGTTTCCACCAGGTCGAAGGCGGTGAAATCCGCACGCGCCTCGGCTTGATGGCCGACGCGGGTCTGGTGGAACGCATCGACTGGACCCGGTACCGGTCGACCTCGACCGGCCGGTTGCTCGCGGAAGAGCTGCTCTTGGAATCCCCGACCACAGCGGAATCCGCTCCGCGACAGGAATCACCGGCAGATGGGCCGGACAACTCCGCGCTCGCCCAGGTGACTGCCGATCTGCGGCGCTGCTCCAGGCTCAGCGACGCGACCAGCAGCGACTTCGAGCAGGCGGTGGCGAGGGCCTTCGAGCTCTTCGGCTTCCGCTCCGAACACCTCGGCGGCAGCGGGCGAACCGACGTCCTCGTGACGGCGGAGTTGTCGGCCGCGGACAGCTTCCGCTCCATCGTCGATGCCAAGGCTTCGGCGACCGGCTTGATCGGCGACAATTCGATCAAGTTCGACGCGCTCAAGGATCACCAGCGGAAGCACCGCGCGGATTTCGGCATGGTAGTCGGGCCCGACTTCTCGAGCCGGGTCAAGGAGTGGGCTGCCAACAACAGGTTCACGCTCCTGACCGTGGACGAGTTGATCGGGCTTCTCGAACGCCATCAGCGGACCCCGCTGACGCTGCCCGAGCTGAAGGGGCTGTTCGAGCACTCGGACTCCGATCTCGCGGAAGTCGAAGAGCAGTACGACGAAGCCGAGCACTCCGCCAAGATCCTCACCCGCCTCGTCGACATGCTCTACCAGGAGGCGAACGAAGAGGACCCGGTCGCCGAGGGCTTCATCAGCGTGGAGAACCTCCACTACGTGCTCAGGAAGGAGATGACGCCTCGGCCGTCGCGGACGGCCATCGAGGATGCCCTGCAGTTCCTGGCCAGCCCACTGGTCAAAGCGGTCGTCCAGCGCCAGGACAAGTACAAGCTGGTCGACGCGCCGTCGAACATCATGCGGCGGCTGTGCGGCTTGGGAACCGGGCTCGACGGACTCTCCGTGGACGACGGCGCCGACTAGGCGCGCTAGTCGGCGAGGCCGGATTGGTAGGCGAAGACGACGAGCTGGGCGCGATCGCGTGCGCCCAGCTTGATCATCGCCCGGCTGACGTGGGTTCGGGCCGTCGCCGGGCTGACCACCAGGCGCTCCGCGATCTCCTCGTTGTTCAGGCCCTCCGCGACCAGGCCGAGCACCTCGCGCTCCCGTTCGGTGAGCGTGTGCAGCTGCGGGTGCGGGCGGCGCGACCGCGGTGCCATCGACACGAACTCCCGGACCAGCTGCCGGGTCGCCGACGGCGCCAGCAGCGCCTCGCCGCCGGCCACCAGCCGGATCGCCCGGAGCAGGTCGACCGGTTTGGTGTCCTTCAGCAGGAAGCCGCTGGCACCGCCGCGCAGCGCGGCGAAGACGTACTCGTCGACCTCAAAGGTGGTCAGCACGATCACCTTGGTGTCCGGCAGCTCCGGGTCCGCGGTGATCCGCCGGGTGGCCTCCAGCCCGTCGACGCCGGCCATCCGCACGTCCATCAGGATCACGTCCGGCCGGTGCTCGCGCGCCGCGGCCACCGCCGCCAGCCCGTCGGCGGCCTCGCCGACGCAGGTCAGGTCGTCCTCGTTGTCGAGGAGGGTGCGCAGTCCGATGCGGACGAGGTCCTGGTCGTCGACGATCAGCACGGTGATCATGGATGTCCTTCGATGGGCAGGCGGGCGTGCACTTCGAACCGGCCGTCCCCGGTGGGACCGGCGGCGAACTCGCCACCCAGCGCCGCGACGCGCTGCCGCATGCCGGGAATGCCGAGCCCGCCGCTGTCGCCAGGCGAGCCGGTGAGCGGGTTGGTGACCGTGATGACCAGCGCATCGGCCGCGTAGTCGAGCGTGACCGACGCGCGCTTGTCGCCGCTGTGGCGCAGCACGTTGGTCAGCGACTCCTGCAGGATCCGGTAGCCGGTCAGGTCGACCGAGGCAGGCAGCTCCCGCGGCTCACCGGTGGTGGCGAGCTGGACCTGAACACCGGCCTCGCCCATCCGCTTCCGCAGGTCGTCGAGCCTGGCCAGGCCCGGCGTCGGGCCCTGCGAGGCGGTTCGGCGCACCACGGCCAGTGTCGCGCGCAGCTCCTCCAGCGCATCGCTGCTCGTGCGGCTGATCGCCTCCAGCGCGACTTCGGCCTGCTCCGGTTTCTTCGGCAGCACGTGCAACGCGACGTCCGCCTGCATCTTGATCGCGGCCAGCCCGTGGCCCACGACGTCGTGCACCTCCTGCGCGATCCGCAGCCGCTCGTCGTCGACGCGCTGGCGCAGCGTCTCGGCCCTGGCCCGCGCCGCCGCCTCGCGTTGCAGCCGGACGACGAGGCCCACCGCGAACGGCACCACCACCCACGCCGAACCCGGGATCACGCCGAACAGTCCGGGCAGCGCGCCGCTGGTGAAGATGTGGACCAGCAGCATGAGCAGGGCGGCGAGTGCCGTCGGCGCCGAGGTGGCCGGCGGGCGGTGCCTGGCGGCCGAGTAGACGGCGATCATCAACGCCAGCAGGATCGGGCCGTAGGTGTAGTCCAGCACCAGGTAAGTCGAGGTGAGCGCGGCGGCGACGAGCAGCGTCGCGACCGGCTGGCGCCGCCGCAGCACCAGGACCAGCCCGGTGGCGGCCACCAGCCCCACACCGATGGCGTCGACCGGCCGGTGCGCGGTCGCGGTCCAGCGGTCGGCGCCGAGCGTGCCGACGATGCCGACCAACGTGACCAGGGCCGCGAGGACGACGTCCCCGATCAGCGATTTCATCCCGCGCATGCTGGCAGTTTCCGCGATGCGCGCGCCGCGCGGGTCGTCCCAGGAGCGAACATCCGCCTACTCTCCCCGACGTAGTCGCGGCGCGAGCTCGGGGAGGCGTCGCAGCCACGCCCGAGGTCCGGGAGTCTCGCATTTCAGCGCGGCGACCGCTGCGGCGCTTTCGATCCTGGCCGGGATGCCGGATCCGGGCTCGCAGGCGAAGAAGCAGTAGGCGCCGTGGAAGACGTCGCCCGCGCCGAGCGTGTCGACCGCCTGGATGTGCGGTGGCGGCACCGCGCCGTGATCGCCGTCGTGCCACCAGCGGACCGGGTCGGCGCCGTGCGTGGTGATCACGGTCGGAACGCCCTGGTCGACCAGGGCTCGGGCCGTCGCATCGGCGGTTGGCGAGCCCGGCACCCGGAAGTCGGCCGAGGCGATCACCGCCTCGGCGCGTGGCAGCAGCGGCCCCATGGCCGGCTTCCAGCGTCCGGCGTCCACCACGATCGGCGCCGATGCCGCGTCGACGGCCGCGTCGGCGAGCACCGGGTGGTGGCCGTCGAGCAGGACGATGTCGGCCGCGCCGACGAGTTCGGCCAGATCCGGCGCCCGGTGCACCTGCAGCGCGGTGGTGTCGATGCCGACGACCGAGCGCTCCCCGGTGCCGCGGGTGACCGCGACGGCCGACACCGGGGCGTCCGCGGTCCGGTCCTCGGCCGCGTCGACGACGGTGACCGAGCAGGACTCCAGATCGGCCCGGATGACCGCCGCGACCGGGCTGCGGCCGATCGCCGTGACCAGCACCGCTTCGCCACCCAACCCGGCGAAGGTCACCGCCGCGTTCGCCGCCGGCCCGCCGGCCGCGACGAACTGGGCGGCCGCGGTGGCCTTCTGGTCGGCGGCCGGGCGCGCGTCGACGTGGTGCACCACGTCCAGGGTGGTCAGGCCGACGAACACGCCGCGCGGTGGTGCAGCCATGCTGACAGTGTAGGGAAATCGGGCACCGCTTCCGTCCTCAATGGGCCGATCCGGTGGCCACCGGGGAAAGACTTGTCCGGCCATGGTCGCGTTCTTACGATGCCGGTGTTGATCAGTCGGAAAGAGCTTTGAACGCACGCCCTCGACGTGGAGGCATCATGTTCAAACGGGGCCTGACCATCGCGGCCGCACTGCTGGCGCTGACCGCAGCAGGATGTTCGGCCGAACGCGAATGGGGCGGCGGATCGGCGAGCCCGACCGGCACGGCCAAGATCGGCCTGATCACCAAGACCGACACCAACCCGTACTTCGTGCAGCTCCGCGAGTCCGCGAAGGCCGCCGCCGCGGCGCGGGGCGCCGAATTCATCGCGCTGGCCGGGCAGTTCGACGGCGACAACGACGGCCAGGTGCGGGCGATCGAGAACTTCGTGCAGCAGGGCGTGAACACGATCCTGATCACGCCGAACTCCTCGACCGGCGTGCTGGACGCCATCGCCCGCGCCCGCCAGGCGGGCATCCTGGTCATCGCCCTGGACACCGCGACGGAACCGGCCGACGCCGTCGACGCGACCTTCGCCACCGACAACTTCGAGGCCGGGCGGCAGCAAGGCGCGTACGCCAAGGCCGCGCTCGGCGCGACGCCGCCGAAGCTGCTGATGATCGACGGCACCGCCGGATCCTCCGTCAACACCCTCCGCCACAACGGATTCCTGGCGGGGATCGGCCTGGCCGAAGGCGCGCCGGAGATCCGCGGCACCCAGAACGCCAACGGCGATCAGAACCTCGCCCAGCAGGGCGCGGAAAACCTGTTGGCCCGCACCAGCGACATCAACGTCGTCTACACGATGAACGAGCCGACCGCGCGCGGCGCGCACGCGGCGCTGCAGGCGCGCGGGCTGGCCGAGCCGGTGGTGATGGCGTCGATCGACGGCGGCTGCGAAGGCGTGGCGAACGTGGGCGCCGGGCAGATCCGGGCCACCGTGATGCAGTTCCCGGGCAAGATGGCGCAGCTCGGTGTCGACGCCGCGGTGGAATACGCCAAGACGAAGCAGAAGCCCAGCGGCTTCCACGACACCGGCTCCGTCGTGATCACCGACCACCCGATGCCGGGCGTGCGCAGCGAGACCGTCGCCTGGGGCGAGCAGAACTGCTGGGGCGACAAGTGACGACGCTCCGCGCGCCGGAGACCGGCGAGCGGCCGAGCGCACGCGAGTTCCTCCGGCGTGCGCCCGCGGTCGGGCCCGCGCTGGCGCTGCTCGTGGCGATCGCGGTGTTCTCGGTGTTCACCGACACGTTCCTGAACCCGGACAACCTGTCGCTGGTGGTGCAGCAGTCGCTGGTGATCGCCACCCTCGCGCTCGGCCAGACGCTGATCATCCTCACCGGCGGCATCGACCTGGCCAACGCCTCGGCCGCCGTGTTGGCCACCCTGATCATGGCCAAGCTGGCGCTGGGCGGCGCGCCCGGTTTCGTCGCGCTGCTGCTGGGAATCGCGGCCACGGCGGCCATCGGCGCGGTGGTCGGATCGCTGGTGACGCAGGTGCGGCTGCCGCCGTTCATCGTCACCCTCGGCATGCTCACCATGCTCACCGCGGTGGCGAAGCTGTTCGCCGACGGCGAGGCGGTGCCGACCGGCGACGCGCTCCTGACCTGGCTCGGCACCCGCCGCTACCTCTTCGGCGGCATCGAGATCACCTACGGCATGACGTTGGCGCTGCTGCTGTACCTGGCGGTCTGGTACGCGCTGACCAGAACCGCCTGGGGCAAGCACGTCTACGCGGTGGGCAACGCGCCGGAGTCGGCCCGGCTCGCCGGGATCAAGGTCAACCGCACGCTGCTGTCGGTGTACGTGGTGGCAGGCGTGATCTTCGGATTGGCTGCGTGGCAGGCGCTCGGCCGGGTGCCCAACGCCGACCCGAACGCCTACCAGCTGGGCAACCTCGACTCGATCACCGCGGTGGTGCTCGGCGGCACGAGCCTGTTCGGCGGCCGGGGATCGGTGCTGGGCACGCTGATGGGGGCGCTGATCGTCGCGGTCCTGCGCTCCGGGCTGACGCAGCTGGGCGTCGACGCGCTCTACCAGGACGTCGCCACCGGGGCCCTGGTGATCGCGGCGGTCGTGGTGGACCGGGTGACGAGGAGGAACGGCTGATGGTGCCCACGCTTTCCGCTCGCGGCCTGGTCAAGCGCTACGGCCGGGTGACCGCCATCGACGGCGCGGACTTCGAGGTCCGGCCCGGCGAGGTGCTGGCCGTCGTCGGCGACAACGGCGCCGGCAAGTCGAGCCTGATCAAGGCGCTCTCCGGGGCGCTGATCCCGGAAGCGGGCGAGATCAGGGTGGACGGCGAGGTGGTGCACTTCCGCGGGCCGCTGGACGCCCGCCGGTACGGCATCGAGACGGTGTACCAGGACCTGGCGCTCGCGCCGGCGCAGGACATCGCGTCGAACATGTTCCTGGCGCGGGAGAAGCGGCACCCCGGGCTGCTCGGGAAGCTGTTCCGGAAGGTCGACCAGGGATGGATGCGCGCCGAGGCGCAGCGGGTGCTGGACGAGTTGGGAATCGCGGTGAAATCCATCGCGCAGCCCGTGGAAACGCTGTCGGGCGGGCAGCGGCAGGGCGTCGCGGTGGCCCGGGCGGCCGCCTTCGGCACCAAGGCGGTGATCATGGACGAGCCGACGGCGGCGCTCGGCGTGGCGGAGTCGGGGAAGGTGCTCGCGCTGATCGACCGGATCCGGCAGCGCGGCCTGCCGGTGGTCCTGATCAGCCACAACATGCCGCACGTCTTCGAAATCGCGGACCGGATCCACGTGCACCGGCTCGGCCGCCGGGTCGGCGTGGTGACGCCCGGCGAGCACAGCATGAGCCAGGTGGTGGGGTTGATCACCGGAGCACTGGTGCTGCGGGAAGACGGCGAACTGGAGGAGGTCTCGTCCGCGGTGCGGACGGGCCTGGGGGATTAGGGATGGTGTCGGTACCGGCCGCTGAGACTCGGCGCGGAAGCGCCCGGTTTCAGGTGCGCGATGTCAGGCCCTGGTGAGGCCGCCGTCGACGTCGATCACCGTGCCGTTTACGTAGCCCGCTCCCGGGGTGGCCAGCCAGGCCACCGCGTCCGCCACCTCTTCTGGCGTGCCCAGGCGGCCCGCCGGGATTTCGCTCGTGTCGTAGGCGTGCCCGGCCGTCATCCGGGTGGCGATCGGGCCGGGGGCCACCGCGTTGCTGGTGATGCCCAGGCGGCCCACCTCGCGGGCGATCCAGCGGGTCATGTTGATGACGCCCGCCTTCGACGACGCGTAACCGACACCGGAGCGGCCGCCGCTGCCGTCGGCGTGCACCGGGCCGGTGCCGCCGGTCTTGCCGGAGATCGACGCGATGTTGATCAGCCTGCCGCGGCGGGCGTTCTCCATGTGCGGGAACACCGCGGCCTGGCAGCACAGGAACGCGCCCAGCAGGTTGGTGCCGAGGTCCGCCATGAATTCGGCTGCGGTCGTGTCGGCGAACGAGGTGCGGTGCGCCGTTCCGGCGCAGTTGACCACCACGTCGACGCCGTCGAAGCGCTCCGCCGCCTCGTCGATGGCTCTGCGGACCGCCTCGGCGTCGGTCACGTCCAGCACCTCGGCGTGGCCCGCGCCGAGCTCTTCGCCGACCGCGCTCACCGCCGGGCTCGCGTCGAACAGCGCGAGCCGGTCTCCGCCGAAGCGCTCCGCGATCGCCCGGCCGATGCCGCCCGCCGCCCCGGTGACCACCACCGCGCCCATCAGTGCACCTCCGCGTCGTCGTTCCGGCGTGCCACCACCGCGGTCGCGGCGGCGAGCAGGCCGGCGCCCACCAAGAAGAAACCGAGCACGTAGAAGCCGTCGGCGACCGCGCCGCCCGCGGCCGCGGCGCCGACGATCAGCGGGCCGACGATGCCGCCGAAGTTGCCCGCCACGTTGATCAGGCCCATCGCCGGGCCCGCCTGGTTGCGCGGGATGTACTGCAGCGCCCACGCCCAGAACGGCCCGAACGCCGCGTACAGGCCGACGCCCGCGATGATCAGCATGATCATGTTGCCCAGCAGGCCGAGCGTGACCACGTGCTGCACCAGCAGCGTCGCGCCCGCCAGGAACATCGGCACCACCACGTGGCGGCCCCGCCGGTCCGGCGCCGCGTCCGACGCCTTCGCGTTCAGGTACATCGCCACCGCGGCCAGCACGAACGGGATCGCCGAGAGCACGCCCACCGCCGCGATGCCGCTGGTCGACAGCTGGCTCAGCAGGCTCGGCAGCCACAGGCCGAAGCTGTAGAGGCCGGTGATCCACAGGAAGTAGATCACGCAGAACGTCCACACCATCGGGCTGCGCAGGACCTCCAGGAACGAACCGTTCTCGCGGGACGCCGTGGATGGTCGTTCCGCCAGGAACCGCCGCTCCGCCTCGGACAGGAAACGGTCCTGGGCCGGGTGGTTCGAGCCCCAGTAGGCGAACACCACGGCCAGCACCAGGGGCGGGATGCCCCAGACGATGAACATCGTCTCCCAGTTGAACGCCGCGATCAGCCAGCCCGCGGTGGGCGCCATGATGATCGACGAGATCGGCAGCGCCATCTCCGAGAAGTTGATGGCCCGGCCCCGCTCCGAGTCCGGGTACCAGTTCATGAACATCACCGCGAACGACGGCCACACCGCGCCCTCGGCGAGGCCCATCGCGAACCGCACCGCCAGCAGCTGGTAGTAGCCCGACACCAGGCCGGTGGCGATCGCCGCGGCGCCCCACACCACCAGGGTGCCCACGATCACCCACTTCGGGCCGAAGCGGTTCGCCAGCATGCCGCCCGGCACCTGGGTCAGCACGTATCCCCAGAAGAACGCCGACAGCAGCACGCCGAGGACCGTCGACGACAGCTGCAGCTCCTTCACCATTTCCGGGGCGGCCACGCTGATGTTCTGCCGGTCGGCGAACGCGACCGTGTAGATCAGGAACAGCAGCAGGCCGATGCGCCACCAGCGGGCCCTGGGCACCGAAGCGGCGGCCGGTTTCGCGGCTGCGGCGGGTCTTTCGGACATGGCGGCCTCCTTGCCACCTCGCGGCGGTCGGGTTCGGATGCGTTGGTCAGGCGGCCTTGGCGTGCAGGCCGCCGTCCACCGGCAGGGCCACGCCGTTGATGTAGGCGGCCTCGTCGGAGGCGAGGAACAGCGCCGCGTTGGCGACGTCCCAGGCCGAGCCCATCCGGCCGGTCGGGCTGCTCGCGTCGCGTTCGGCGCGCATCGCCTCGGCGTCGCCGTGCTCGCCGGCCAGTTGCTGGTAGATCAGCGGCGTGTGGATCAGCCCCGGCAGGATCGCGTTGACGCGGATTCCCCTGTCCGCGTACTGCAGCGCCAGCGACTGGGTGAGCTGGTTGACCGCCGCCTTCGACGCCGAATAGGCCGGGTACGGGTAGCCCGTCCAGCGGATCGACGCCAGCGACGAGACGTTGATGATCGCCCCGCCCCGCTCCGCCAGGTGCGGGATCGCGTGCCTGCAGGCGCGGAACACGCTGGTGACGTTGATGTCGAAGGTGCTCGTCCAGTCCTCTTCGGACAGTTCGGTCGGCCCGCCGAGCCTGGTCACGCCGACGTTGTTGTGGACGATGTCCAAGCGCCCGTGGACGTCGACCGCGCGGGCGATCGCGGCGGCGACCTGCGCGCCGTCCGTGACATCCGCGACGACCGGCGTGCAGTCGCCGCCCGCGGCCGTGATCGCCTGGTAGGTGCCGCGCAGCGCGGCCTCGTCGCGGTCCACCGCCACCACCCGTGCGCCGTGCTCGGCGAAGGTGACCGCGGTGGCAAATCCGTTGCTGACGCAGCCTTCCGGCGCCGCCACGGCGCTCGCGCCTGCGCCGAAGACGATCGCGGTCTTCGCGTCGAGCCTCCTGGCCATCGGGTCACCTCGCTTCTTCGCCGGCCGGAATCGGCTCCAGGAACAGCTCGTAGGTGATGGCCACCGGATTCGCCCCGGAGATCAGCTCGCCGCCGAACACCTGGCCGGATTCGCCGACGAGCGTCGCGGTCAGCGTCGCCGCCGGCACGCCGCGCGCATCGGTGCGGACCTCGCCGACCAGGGCGATCACCTCCACCGCCGGCCCCGGCACCTCGATGACCCGGTCGGCCACCCGCAGGCGCGCGCCGACCAGGCTGCCGACGCTGGCCCGCACCAATGCGGCGCGGAAATCCCGCGCCAGGCAGAGCTTTTCCACCGCCTGCACGATGTCCTCGTTGGGTTTGACGCGGGCGACCAGCACCTCCCGCGTCCCGGTGGGTGTCTGCACGGTTGCGGCTCCTTCCGGGCGGTGGTGGAAGATCGGCAGGTTCGTCTCGGCATCCGGCGCGGATTCCAGGCGCACCCCGGACAGCGCGTCGACGACCGCCCGGGGCGGCGGATCGCCGATCTCGGTTTCCGGCAGCAGGTGACCGGCCCGCACCACGCCGTCGGCGTCGACCCACAGCGCGTGGCAGTGCATCCACCTGGCGCCGTCGCGGAGGCCGAGCGTGGCCGAGGCCAGCACGAGGCTCACCGGCCGCCGGTCTTCGATCGGGTCGGAGAAGGTCGCGACCCGGCTGCCGTCCGGGCAGTGCGCCGGGATGCAGTAGCGCAAATGGCCGAAGGTGCCGCCGACGAGTTCGGCCTTTCCCGCGGTTCGGCCCGTCCGCTCCAGCGGCTCCCACAGCGCGTCCAAAATGGACGAATCCGGTGCGAGGTGCTGGATGCGGCGCAGCGCGTCGGCGCGGTGGGCGTCGACGCGCAGCGCGTCGGCCGGGCCGGGATGGCGCAGCAGTTCCGGGCGGGCGAACGGGAGGCTCATGCCGACTCCGCCCGGTCGGCGGCGAGCCGGTCCTTGATGGCCCGCTTGGCGATCTTGCCGTAGCCGGACTTCGGCAGCTCGTCCCAGAACAGCAGCCGCTTCGGCATCTTGTAGCGGGACATCTGCGGCGCCAGCCAGTCGCGCAGCGCCGCCGCGGTCAGCTCGCCGCCCGGCCGCGGCACGCACACCGCGACGCCGACCTCGCCCCACTCCGGGTCCGGCACGCCGACCACCGCGGCCTCGGTGATGCCCGGATGCGCCAGGATCTTCTCCTCGATCTCGCGCGGGTGGATGTTGGAGCCGCCCGAGATGTACATCTCCGAGACCCGGCCGGTGATGTAGAGGAAGCCCTCCTCGTCGAGCATGCCGAGGTCGCCGGTGCGGAACCAGCCGTCGCGGAAGGACGCGGCGTTGGCCTCCGGGTTGTTCAGGTAGCCGTGGAACACCGCCGGGCCGCACACGCAGATCTCGCCCTGCTGCCTGGCGGGCAGCTCCCGCCCGGTCTCGTCCTGGATGCTGATCTGCATGCCGACGCGCGCCACGCCGCAGCTGCCGAAGTTCAGGCCGTCGGGCAGCGGGCGCTCGTGGTCCTCCGGCGGCAGCACGGTGATGTTGCCGGTGACCTCGCCCAGGCCGTAGTACTGCACCAACACCGGGCCGAGCTCCTCCAGCGCGCGCAGCTGGTCCGACCGGTACATCGGCGCTCCGGCGTAGATGACGTGCCGCAGGCCGCGGTGGTCGTGCTGGCGCACCGCCGGGTGCTCGACCAGGCGTTTGAGGATGGTGGGGACGGTGAACATGTTGCTGATCCGCTCGGTTTCCACCAGCCGCCAGGCCTCCGCCGGATCGAAGTGGTCGGCGGCGGGGAGGACCGTCTTGGCCGCGCGCGCCACCTGGGTGAGGAAGTGGATGCCGGCACCGTGCGAGAGCGGGGCCACCGCCAGCGACGCGTCCCGGTGGTCGGTGCCGGGCATCAGGTCGCACAGGTGGTTGGTGACCACGAAACCCATCTGGTCGTGGCCGAGCACCGCGGCCTTCGGCCGGCCGCTGGTGCCGGAGGTGAAGAAGTACCAGCACGGATCGTCCCGCCCGACCGGAGCCGGCCGCACCGCTTCGCCGCGCCGCCGGGCGACCGCCGAGGCCACCGAATCGGAGCCGCCGCCGGCGATGCTCAAATGGAGCCGCAGCCCCGGCACCGCCTCGGCGACCGCCGCCGCGTGCTCCGGGTAGTCGGCGTGGCCGATCCAGGCGACCGGCCGGGCAACCTCGGCCAGGTCGACGACCTCCGCGGGCGTCAGGCGGAAGTTGGTCGGCACGAACACGGCCCCGGCGAACCAGCACGCGAACATCGCCTGGATCAGCTCGACGTGGTTGGGGGAGTGAACGAGCACCGCGTCCCCGGGCCGCGCGCCGGCCGCGCGGAGCTCGGCGGCCAGGGCGCCGACGTCGGCGTGCAGCTCCCGCCAGGTCCAGCGCCGGTCGCCGTGGACCACCGCGTCGCGCTCGCCGTGCCGGCGGGCGGCCTGCACCAGCAGCTCGCCCAGGTTCATCGCGCGCCGGGTGATCGGCAGCCGCTCGCTCACCGGACACGCTCCAGGACGGACGCGTAGTTGGCGACCGCCGCGCCGCCCATGTTGAACACCGCCGCCAGAGCGGCCCGCGGCAGTTGCAGGTCACCGGCCTGGCCGGTGACCTGCATCGCGGCCAGCACGTGCATCGACACGCCCGTGGCGCCGATCGGATGGCCCTTGGACTTCAGCCCGCCGGAGACGTTGATGGGCAGCTTGCCGTCCCGCTCGGCCAGGCCCTCGTCTACCACCCGCCGGCCGCGGCCGCGCTCGGCGAGCCCGAACGCCTCGTACTGCAGCAGCTCGGCGATGGTGAAGCAGTCGTGGGTTTCGATCAGGTCCAGGTCCTCCAGAGTGATGCCGGCCTCGCCGAGTGCGGCGCCGAACGCCTGCCGGGCACCGGCGAACTCCAGCGGATCCCGGCGGCTCAGCGGCAGCGCGTCGTTGGCGTGCGCGCGACCGCGGAATCCGACCGCGCGGGCAGCGCGTGCCGCGACGTCCGGTGCGGCCACCACGACGGCTGCGGCGCCGTCGGAGACCAGCGAGCAGTCGGTGCGGCGCAGCGGATCGGCGACCAGCGGGTTTCGGTCGGAGACGGTGTTGCAGAACTCGAAGCCGAGGTCCTTGCGGATCTGCGCCCACGGGTTGGCCGCGCCGTTGCGGTGGTTCTTCGCCGCGATGCGGGCCAGCACGTCGTGCTGGTCGCCGTGGCGTTCGAAGTAGGCGGCGGCGATGGCGCCGAAGACCGCCGCGAAGCTGCCGTAGGCGGCTTCTTCCTTGCGGTAGCTGGCGGACAGCAGGATGTCGCCGACCTCGTCACCGGGCACTCCGGTCATCTTCTCCGCGCCGAGCACCAGCGCGGTCCGGCCGCGCCCGGCGGCGACGAAGTCCAGCGCCGCGAACAGCGCCGCCGAGCCGGTGGCGCAGGCGTTCTCCAGGCGGGTCGCCGGGATCCGGCTCAACCGCTCGTCGCCCGCGCCCACCAGCGCCGCCTGGAAGTCCTGGCGGGAGAAGCCGTTGTTGTAGACGCCGACGAAGATGCCGTCGACGTCCTCGGCAGGCAGCTCGGCGTGCGCCAGCGCGTTCGCCGACACCGCGGCCAGCAGGCCTTCCGTGTCCGGTTCGGGGCGCTTGCCGAACGTGGTGTGCGACCAGCCGATGATCTGCGGGCTTTCGACCGCTCGGGTCACCTCTACCTCCTCGGGGTCGGTTCGCCGCCGGCGGCTTCCAGCAGCCGGCACTGCACGACGTGGGCCTCGCGGTGCAGCAGTTCGGCCAGCTCGCGCTGCCGCTTCAAGCCCAGGCGCTGCTCGGTGGTGGCGATGCTCAGCGAGGCCCGGACGACGCCGTCGGTGTCGCGCACCGGCACGCCGACCGCCCAAGAGCCGGGGAAGATCCGGCCGTCGTTGAGGGCGTAGCCGCGCTGCCGGGTCCGGGCGACCAGCCGGCGCAGCACGGGCTCGGGCAACAGCCGGTAGGCGCGGCCGAGGACGTCGGCGTTGCGCCCGATCACCGCATCGACCTCGGAGTCGTCCAGCGCGGCGAGGATCGCCAGGCTGCCCGCGCCCGCGCCGAGCGGGTGGAAGTCGCCCGGCTGCAGGGCGTAGTTGCGGATCGGCGCCGAGGCGTCCTCGCGGTGCAGGCAGACCGAGTAGTCGTCGCGGCGCACGGTGAGGAACGCGGCGTCGCAGCAGAGCCTGGCCAGCTTCGCCAGCGACGGCAACGACAGCCGGTGGATACCGAACCGCCCGGCGGCCAGCACCCCGAGCACATGCGACTCCGGCCCGAGGTGGTAACGCTGCGTGCGCGGGTTCTGCTCGACGAAACCGTTGTGCAGCAAGGCGGTCAACAGCCGGTGCACGGTCGGCTTGCGCAGCCCGCTGGCCGCGACCAGCTCGCCGAGCCCGACGCCGCGATCGGTGCCGCCGCCCTCACTGCCGAGCAGCCGCAGCAGGAGCAGCGCCCGGTGCGCGCTCTGCGTGCCCGGCAACGGCTCGCCAGGCGCGGCGCTGATCCGCGATACGGACTCGGAAGTCGCCGCGTTCCGCATGATCACCAGCTCCCTCACCGTTGCCGGAACCGTGCTGTGCGTCACGCTAATCGACCACGAGCGCCGCCGGTCCGACATGTGGACCACCGCGTGCGGGTGCGACCAGCCCAGCGGCGGTGTACAACGAGTGCGTCACGCGGACAACGGCGTGCCTCCTGGTGCGCCTGCGCAGCTGCCCGCCTGTTATCAGGAGGTCGTGCTGTGAGAATTGTGTGCATCGGAGCCGGCCCCGCCGGCCTGTACTTCGCCATTTCGGCGAAACTGCGGGACGCCGGGCACGACATCACGGTGATCGAACGGGACCCGCCGGGCGCCACGTACGGCTGGGGCGTCGTGTATTGGGAAAACCTGCTGGACACCCTGTACCGCAATGACAGGGAGAGCGCGGAGCGGATTCGCGCCGCCTCGACTCTGTGGCAGGAGCAGGTCATCGCGTTGCGCGACCGGGACAAGGCTTATCTCGGGGGATATGGATACAGCATCAACCGCGCCCCGATGCTGGAGATACTCACCGAGCGGGCGATCCAGTTGGGAGTGGATGTCCGGTTCGAACACGCCGCGGAGGATCTGTCGGAGTTCTCCGACGCCGATCTGATCGTGGTGGCCGACGGCGCGAACAGCCGCATCCGGCAGCGCTACGCCGAGGAGTTCGGCACCCAGGTGGACCAGGGCCGCAATCCCTACATCTGGCTGGGCACGGACCGGGTGTTCGACATGTTCACCTTCGACTTCGAAGAAACCCCGGAAGGCTGGATCTGGTTTCACGCCTATCCGTCCAGCGCCGGCATCAGCACCTTCATCGTCGAATGCCAGGACGCCACCTGGCGGCGACTCGGCCTGGACCGGCTCGACCCGGAGGACGGCGTCCGGCTGCTGGAGCGGATCTTCGCCGGCCCGCTGCGGGGCGGCTCGCTGATCAGCCAGTCCCGCGGGAAACCCGCTTCGTGGCAGCGGTTCACCCAGGTCTACAACCAGACCTGGCAGCACGACAACATGATCCTCATCGGCGATGCCGCGCACACCACGCACTTCACCATCGGCTCCGGAACGCGGTTGGCGATGCTGGATGCGATCGTGCTCGCGCAGAACCTGTTCGACCACGGCGATCCGACCGCGGCGGTGAAGGAGTTCGACGAGGAGGGCCACGCCCAGCTTCGCCTGGCGCAAACCGCCGCGCGCACCAGCATGGCGTGGTTCGAGAACCTCGACCGCTACGCCGACCGCAGCGCGGTGGACTTCACCTACGCGATGGCCGGCCGCCACGGCGTGCAGCCGCCGTGGCGGTACCAGCAGCACCTGGTCAACCAGAACCTGTTGGTGCGCAAGGGGAAGCGGTTGGCCGGCGTCGGTCAGCGGTGGGTGCGCGCCCGTCGGCGCGGCGAGTCCTGGCGCTAGTTGGGCAGTCGGCCGTCCGGCCGGGCCGGTGCTTCCGGCCCGGCCGGACTCTCCGGGTGGTGCAACCGGTAGAGGTGGGCGTAGCCGGTGTTGTTGGCCAGCAGCTCTTGGTGGGTGCCGGCCTCGGTGATCGTCCCCCGATCCAGGTAGATGATCTGCTGCGCATCGCGCACCGTGAGCAGGTTGTGCGAGATCACGATGGTGGTGCGGCCGGCCATCAGGCGACGCAGCGGCGCGAGGATCCGCTGTGAGGCTTCGGCGTCCAGGCTGGTGGTGGGCTCGTCCAGCAGCAGGATCGGGGCGTCGCGGATCATCGCGCGAGCGATCGCGATGCGCTGCCGCTGCCCGCCGGAGAGCAGGCGGCCGCGCTGCCCGACGCGGGTGTCGTAACCCTCCGGCAGCCGCTGGATGAACTCGTGCGCGTCGGCCGCCTCGGCCGCTTCGACGAGCCGTTCGTGGCTGGCGTCCGGGCGCCCGGCCAGGATGTTGTCCGCGATGGTGCCGTCCAGCAGCAGCGTTTCCTGCAGCACGATCGCGATGTTGGCGCGCAGCGCGTTGATGTCCACGGCCCGCACGTCGGTGCCGTCCAGCAGGATCCGGCCGTGGGTGGGGTCGTAGAACCGCAGCAGCAGCTTGGTGAGAGTGGACTTGCCCGCGCCGCTGGCGCCGACCACGGCCGTGGTCTGGCCGGGCAGGGCGCAGAAGCTCACCCCGTGCAGCACGTCGGCGGCGGTGTCGGGGTAGCGGAAGGTGACCCGGTCGACCTCCAGGCGGCCGGTGATGCGCCGCGGCAGCGCGATCGGGTGCGCCGGGTTCTCCACCAGCGGGCGCTGGTCGAGCAGGTCGATGATGCGCTCGGCGCTGGCGGCCGCGGCGAAGACGGTGTTGGACAGCTGGCCGAGGCTGCGCACCGGGGTGTAGAGCTGGGACAGGTAGACCAGGAACACCAGCAGGCCGCCGAGGCTGATCCGGTCCGCCGACAGCTCGTAGATGCCGACACCGAGGATCGCCATCACACCGAGGACCTCCAGCAGGTCGACCAGCGGCGAGAACAGCGCGCCGACTCGAACGGAGGTCAGCGCGGCGGCGACGTTGCCGCGGCTCTGCCGGGCGAAGCGGTCGATCTCCGACTGCTCCCGGCCGTAGGCCTGGATCAGCGGCGCGTTGCCGAGGCTTTCCTCGGCGACGGTGGCGATCGAGCCGCTGCGGCCGCGGACCTCGCGGGATGCTTCCCTGATCCGCCGCGCGAAGAACTTGGCGATGACCCAGAACAGTGGAGCGCCGACCAGCGACACCAGGGCCAGCAGCCAGTCGAGGTAGAACAGCACCCCGGCGAACAGCAGGACCTTCACCACCGAGGCGAAGGTCTGCGCGACGCCGGAGAGCACCAGGCTCTCGATGGCGGCCACGTCCCCGGTGAGCCGGGACAGCGTGTCGCCGATGCGCCTGCGGTCGAAGAAGCCGACCGACAGCGTGTGCAGGTGGGCGAAGACCTTGGTGCGCAACTTGTTCAGGAAGTTCTCGCCGATCCACGTCGCCAGGTACTGCCCGCAGAAGTCCAGCACGCCGGACACCAGCGTTATCACCGCGTACGCCGCCGCGATGGCGGGGAAGAGGGAGAAGTCGCGCGGGGCCAGCACGTCGTCGATGAGCACCTTGAACAACCAGATCGCGGCGGCGTCCAGCATCGGCGCCACCAGCACCAGCAGCAGGCTGAGCAGCAGCCAGCCGCGATACTGCCGCGCATCCGGCCAGAAGCGGCGGAAGACCTCGCGCAGCCGCACCGTTGGCGCGCGCTCGACCAGCCCTTCGGTGTCCCGTTCGGCCGGCCGGAACAGCCAGTTCACCAAGCCCGGCAAATCCTCACCCCCCAAGCACAGGCGTAGCTCCCACCCCTCGGGAGTGGGAGCTACGCGCTGACGAAACGGTCAAGTGAACGTCAGGGGTTGCTAGCAGCCCCAGCCGCCCCAGCCGCCCCAGCCGCCCCAGCCGGAGCCGCCCCAGCCGCCCCAGCCGCCCCAGCCCCAGCCGGAGCCCCAGTTGCCCCAGCCCCAGCCGCGGCCTCCGCCCCAGCCCCAGTTGCTGCGGAACCGGTCGAACCTGAACGAATCCTTGATCTGCATTCCAATCACCATTTTCGGAATCGATGCACGTCGCGTGCCGGACACCGTGCGGTCCGGCACGCGCTTGCACGCAGCGCATGGAGATTCCAGTCCTCCGCATGCCATCCGGGCAGATCGATCTGGGCCCTGGATCGAACGTACGCCCGATGGGAGCTTCGTGGCATGCGGACCGGCCGGAAATCATTTTCCCTGCGCCGGGCCACTTCGCCGGTGAGTCGGTCTTCCCCAGTAGCCGATGTCATTTGGCACTGACCTCGGCCGGCTCTTTCCTTGATGTGACCGGTTCCCACCCTAAGTGGTCGACCCGGGGAGGACAAGCCGACTTTCGCTTTGACTGGACGGATTTTTTCGCCTTTGCGACGACACTTCCGCCGCGCCCGCCCGAACCCGGGTATTTGGTCCCTAGCTTTTTCGAAAGCCTGTTTCCGGTGTTGGGCGAGTGGGTATTGGACGCGATCCTTTTATATTCCTGTCCGCTTCTTCAGTGGTCGGAAATGAATCATGGAGATGTTTTCGCCCAACGTGGATGGCGGTGGGTTGATAAGTATCGGACAGCGCGGTTGGTGAATGAATTGTCGGCCGCCGCGCCGACGGCAGGGCCGGTCAGCTGCCGGCGAAGAGGTGCTGGAGGAACGTGGTCAGCGAATTGACCATGGCGCTGATCCCCGCCACCACCATGTCGAACCCGGACCGAACCACGTCGGCCGCACCGACCGGGTCGCGCACCAGCAGCGAGCCGCAGACGATGACCAGGAGTGCCACGATCACGATCACGGCCTTGCGATTCATGAGATCAGCCTCCTGTCCGGCCCCCGGCGCCGACGAGACCTTACCCGGCCCGCGCGCGCCGCCTCTCACCCGCGTGGGGGAAGCCGATCACATCAGGCCGCCGATCACAACCGGCCGCGCCGATGCCGCGCGGGAATGGGCCTGGTCAGCCGGAGGCTGACGCGGGAACTGATCTCCCGCAGCAACTCCACCCACTCGGTGGGGTCGTGCCGGTACTGCTCGGACTGCCAGCCGATGCTCACGCTTCCGTAGGGCTCGTCGCGCAGGAAGACCGGCACCGCGAGGGTCGCGACGCCGAGGTCGTACTCGCCGACGGTGTAGGCCCAGCCGCTCGCCCGGATCTCGGCGAACTGCGCCTCCAGTTCGGCCAGGTCGGTCACGGTGCGGTCGGTGAACCGGGCCAGCGGCCGGTCGGTGAAGATCCGCGACCGCAGCTCGTCGGGGAGGAACGCGTAGAAGGACTTGCTCGTCGCGCCGGCGTGCGCCGGGTAGAGCTCGTTGGTCAGCGGGTAGTCCCGCAGCCTGCCGTCGGCGCCCTCCGCGACTACGACGCAGCGCATGTGCGCGCTGTCCGGTAGCGCCAGCAGCGCGCTGTGCCCGGTCGCCTCGGCGAGCTCGGCGAGTAGCGGCCGCACCAGGATGTCCAGGGCGCCGGCCTGGTCCCACATCCGGCCGAGGTGCAGCGCCGCCGGGCCGATCCGGTAGCGGCGGTTCGCCGTGTCCTGCACCAGGAAGCCGCGGTGCGCGAGCGTCGCCAGCAGCCGCTGCGCGATCGAGGTGTGCAGGCCGAATTCGGCGGCGACCTCGGTGACGCCCCACTCCGGCCTGCCGCGGTCGAAGGCCAGCAGCACCTGCAGTGCGCGGTCGGCGGTCTGCGGCAATCCGGGCGGCGTGCGGCGGTCCGTCTCGAAACCCGACATGACCCCATTCTGCGGGGAGCCCGTCGCGGTGGGTGCCGCGGCGGTGTTTTCTGTGCGAGGCTCGGGAAAACGACGACGAATTCGAGTTTCCTGGAGCGTCGATGAGCAACCCGGAGTACCAGCACCTGCTGACCGAACAGGACGGTGCGACCGTCCGGATCACCATGAACCGCCCCAAGAGCCGCAACTCGCTGTCGGCGGAGCACCTCGCCGAGCTGCGCCGGGCCTTCGAGGCGGCCGCCGAGACGAAGGCGACCGGGATCGTGCTGGCCGGCGCGGGCCCGGTGTTCAGCTCCGGGCACGACTTCGGCGACATGGCCGACCGCGACCTGGCCGGGATGCGCGAGCTGCTGCGGCTGTGCGAGTCGCTGATGCGCACCATCCACGCGGTCCCGCAGGTGGTGGTCGCGCGGGTGCACGGGCCGGCGGTGGCGGCCGGCTGCCAGCTGGTGGCCACCTGCGACCTGGCGGTGGCCGCCGAGTCGGCCGGGTTCGCGCTGCCCGGCGGCAAGGGCGGCTGGTTCTGCCACACCCCGGCGGTGCCGGTGGCCCGCTCCATCGGCCGGAAGCGGCTGATGGAGATGGCGCTCACCGGTGACCTGATCGACGCTGAGACCGCCGAACGGTGGGGCCTGGTGAACCAGGTGGTGCCCGACGCGGAGCTGGACGCGGCCGTCGAGGCGCTGCTGGCGCGGGCCACCCACGGCAGCAGGCACGCCAAGGCGGTCGGCAAGCAGACCATCTACGCGCAGCTGGACCGGCCGGAAGCCGACGCCTACGCGATCGCCACCGAGGTGATGGCGGCGACGTCGCAAACCCCGGACGCGCGCGAGCGGATGCAGGCGTTCCTGGAGAAGCGCACCCCGACCTTCAGCGACTGAGCCGGGAGCGCCTCGCCGTGACTTTCTGCTCTGGACCGATCAGCCGTGTCGTGCGAACGATGGTGCCTGGCCCGGAGTGCGTGAGGTCGTGGTGGTGGTGTTCGGTTCGATCATCGGAAAGCGTCCGCGAGGAGCGCGGCGCTGGTTCGGCGACGGGTGGTTGCCGCGGCTGCCGCGCCGCGTCCGGCGGCTGCTGGCGCTGGGATGACACGCGTCTCGGCCCCGTCGTACGACACCGTGTGCTCGGCGCTGTCCTTGGCGTGCCGGGCGCCTTCAGTCCACAACTGCCAACCGTGGCGGTGGCTGCTCGCTGAACGATCGGTGCAGTTGTTCCTGGACCTGTCCCGGCTGCCCGAGGCGCTCGACCCGACGGGACGCGCGCAGGTGATCAGCTGCGGTGCCGCGCTGCACCACGCGCGGATCGCGTTCGCCGCGCTCGGCTGGCGGGCGCTGGTGCACCGGCTGCCGAACCCGGCCCAACCGGGACACCTGGCGTCGATCCAGTTCAGCCCGCGCGACCACGTGGCCCCGGAGATGGTCGCGCTCGCCGGCGTGGCGGGGCAGCGGCGCACCGAGCGGCGGTCGTTCCGGGCGGAGCCGGTGCCGTCGGAGCTGCTGACGACGCTGCGCGCCGCGGCCGAGACGGAGCACGGCGTCCTGGTGCGGGCCGCTGAGCACCGTTCGGTGGTGCTGGAGGCCTTGCGGCGGGCCGGGCAGTACCGGGAATCCGCCGCGTACCAGAGCTCGGTCGCTGAGCAGGACGATCCCGAGCCGGTGGTTCCGGTGCTCGGCGACGAGGCGGTGTTCGCGGTGCTGGCCACCCGAGGCGACCGCGTCGACAGCTGGCTGGCGGTGGGGGAGGCGCTCAGCGCGGTCCTGCTGGCGGCGGCGCGCGACGGCCTGGTCGGCTGCCCGCTGAACCACCTGGGCGAGGTCGAAGAGGAGCGCGAACGAGTCCGGGCGACGGTGCTCGGTGGGGCGGGCCATCCGCAGCTGGTGCTGCGCCTGGGCTGGCCGGCATTCGAGGCGGCGCCGCCGCCGACGCCGCGCCGAGTGCTCGCGGATTCGATGGAAGTGCTGCCTCTTCGCCGCTGAGCATCCACAGTGGACCTATGCTTCGAGTGGAAGACGGGGATGTCTGCTGAGAGGCTTGGCGCGTGCAGGACAGCGGATTTCGAGCGGGCAAGGCCGATGCGCGGTCGGTGCGCCGCTGGCGACGACGGCTCGCCGACGAACGCGAGGAGGCCGAGGTCTACCGGGAACTGGCCGCCCGGCGCTCCGGTGAGGAGCGGGAGATCCTGCTGGGCCTCGCGGAGGCCGAGGCGCGGCACGCCGCCTACTGGGAGGAGCTGCTCGGCGACGAGGCCGGGCCGGTGCGGCGCGGCAAGTTCCGGATGCGGGCGCTGGTGTTCCTGGCCCGCCGGTTCGGGTCGGTGTTCGTGCTCGCCCTGGCGCAGCGCGCCGAAAGCCGCTCGCCGTACGGCTCCGACCGCGATGCGCCGCCGGCGATGGCCGCCGACGAGCGGATCCACGAAGAGGTCGTGCGGGCGTTGGCCGCGCGCGGGCGCGCCCGCGTGTCGGGCACCTTCCGGGCGGCGGTGTTCGGCGCCAACGACGGCCTGGTCAGCAACCTGGCGCTGGTGCTGGGCGTCATCGGCGGGAACGTGTCGACCTCGACGGTGCTGCTCACCGGCCTGGCGGGGCTGCTGGCCGGCGCGCTGTCGATGGGGGCAGGCGAGTACATCTCGGTGCGCTCCCAGCGGGAACTGCTGGCCGCCGCGGCTCCGAATCCGGAAGCCCGCGCCGTGGTGCCCTACCTCGACGTCGACGCGAACGAACTCGCCCTGGTCTACCGGGCCCGGGGGATGTCCGCCGAGGAGGCCCAGCGCCGCGCGGACGCCTTGCTGCGCAACCCCAAACCGGCGGTGCCGCAGGCCGAGAAGCCCGCCGACGATCACGAGATCATCGGAACCGGCATGAAGGCGGCGATCTCCAGCTTCGTCTTCTTCGCCTCCGGCGCGCTGGTGCCGGTGCTGCCGTTCGTGTTCGGCCTTTCCGGCGGCCTCGCGGTCCTGGTCGCCGCCGTGCTGGTGGGGCTCGCGCTGATGCTCACCGGTGCCACCGTCGGCGTGCTCTCCGGTGCCGCGCCGCTGCCCCGCGCCCTGCGGCAGCTCGCCATCGGCGCGGGAGCAGCGGCGGTGACCTACCTGCTCGGGTTGGTCTTCGGCGCGACCGTCGGGTGAGTCACCGGTCCAGCCGGGCCATCCCGGCGGGCGTGTAGCGCTCGCCGGCGGCGGCACCGGGCGGGAACTTCGCGGACAGCTCCGCCACGACCGCCGGATCCAGCCGCGTCGTGGCGGCGTGGATGTTGGCCTCCACCCGTTCGATCCGGCGGCTGCCCGGGATCGGCACCACGTCCTCGCCCTGCGCGAGCAGCCAGGCCAGCGCGAGCTGCGCCGGGGTGAGCCCGAGGACCTCGGCGCGTTCGCGCAGCGGCCGGGTCAGCTCGATGTTGCGGCGCAGGCTCTCCTCCTCGAAGCGCGGGTACCGCTTCTTGCGGACTTCGAAGTTCTCCACGTCCGAGACGTCGCTGAACGCGCCGGTCAGCACGCCGCGGCCCAGCGGCGAGTACGCGACGAGCGCGACGCCGAGTTCGCGCAGCGCGGGCAGCAGCTCGGCCTCCGGGTCGCGGGTGAACAGCGAGTACTCCTGCTGCACCGCGGCGATCGGGTGCACCGAGTGGGCGCGGCGCAGGGTGATGGCGCTGATCTCGGAGAGGCCGAGGTGCCGCACCTTGCCCGCCTGCACCAGCTCGGCCAGCGCCCCGACGGTGTCCTCGACCGGCGTGGTCGGGTCGAGCCGGTGCAGGTAGTAGAGGTCGATGTGGTCGGTGCCCAGCCGGGCGAGGCTGGCCTCGACCGCCTGGCGCACGTATTCGGGGCGGCCGCCGCCGCTCTCCTTGTTCGCGCCGAACTTGGTGGCCAGCACGACCTCGTCGCGGCGCTTCGCGAGCAGGCCGCTGATCAGCTCCTCGTTGTGCCCTTCGCCGTAGGCGTCGGCGGTGTCCAGGAAGTTGACGCCGAGGTCGACCAGCTGGTCGAGCAGCCGGGCCGACTCGGCGTCGTCGGCGGCGCCGTACACCCCGGACAGGCCCATCGCGCCGTAGCCGATGGCACTCACCAGCGGGCCGCTGCGGCCCAGTTCGCGGCGGGGCAGGGACGGTTGGGACACGTGCGCTCCGATCGGTGTTGTCGATTTCGGGTCCGCCACCAGCCTAGGCCCGCCGCGCCGCCCGGCCCATCATCCGGACTGGCCACAAAGGACTGTCAAAGTTCGAAGCCGGCGCGCTTGTCGGCGGGGACGAGTTCCAGGTAGTCCGGGTGCGTGCTGATCCAGCGGCGGACGAACGGGCAGTACGGCAGCACCGCGAGGCCGCGTTCCCGGACGTCGTCCAGCGCCGCCCGGACGAGCACGCTGCCCAGGCCACGGCCCTCGAACCGGGAGTCGATCTCGGTGTGCACGAACGCGATGGACTTCGGGTGCAGCCGGTACTCGGCGAAACCGGCCTGCTCGCCGTCGGCGCGGATCTCGAACCGGTGGGCGTCGGGGTTGTCCACGACCTCGGTCTTGGTGGGGCTGGTCAAGTTCGGCCTCCAGGTGCGTCGGCGTTGGTCCCGTCGATTGTGCACGCCGCCTGGGATGGGGGAGGCTGACCCGGTGAGCAACGTGGAACACGATCCGGCCGAACTGCGCTGCGGTGGCGTGGCGACCGCGGCCGGGCAGGAATGCGAACTCCTCGAACCGCGCACCGTGCCACTGGGTGGTCCGCGCGCGATGCTGGTGGGCCGCACCCTGCCGAATCGCGACCGGCGCATGGTCGGCGCCTGGTGCTTCGCCGACTTCTACGGCCCGGCCGACATCGCCGGGGCGCCGGGCATGCAGGTGCCGCCGCATCCGCACACCGGCCTGCAGACGGTGAGCTGGCTGCTCGACGGCGAGGTGCTGCACCGCGACAGCCTGGGCAGCGAGCAGCTGGTGCGGCCGGGCGAGCTCAACCTGATGACCGCGGGTTTCGGCATCTCGCACTCTGAGGAGTCGCCGGCCGGTCACGGCCCGGTCCTGCACGGCGTGCAGCTGTGGGTGGCGTTGCCCGGCGACCGGCGCGACGTCGCGCCGCACTTCGAGAACCACGACGACCTGCCGGTGCTGTCCACGGCGGACGGTGCCGTGACGGTGCTGATGGGCGAGCTCGCCGGCGCCGAGTCGGCCGCGCGGACCTACACGCCGCTGGTCGGCGCGGACCTGTCGATCGCGGCGGGCCGCACGCTGCGGCTGCCGGTGGAGGCGGAGTTCGAGCACGCCGTGCTGGCGGTGTCCGACGGCGTTTCCGTCGACGACCGGCCGCTGGCCCGCGGCAACATGCTCTACCTCGGGCGCGGCCGCCGCGAGGTGTCGGTGCGGGGCGACGGCCCGGCGCGGGCGATCCTGCTCGGTGGCGTGCCGTTCGGGGAGGAGCTCGTCATGTGGTGGAACTTCGTCGGGCGCTCGCACGACGAGGTCGCCCAGGCCCGGGCGGAGTGGGAGCACGGCCGCGTCACCGCCGAGCCGGACGGCCGGTTCGGGGTCGTGCACGGCTACGACGGCCCGGCCCTGCCCGCGCCGGAGCTGCCGAACGTCGAGCTGCGGGCCCGCGGCCGGACCCGCCGGCCGAGCTGAGCCGATCGGCCGAGCATCCACTTCGGCCGGACCGGCGCACGATTATCCACAGTGGACCGGACCGGGCGCCGTCGCGGAGGTGCTCCGCGCCGAGGAGTTGGCCGACCGGTGCAAGTCAACTGACGTTGTGCACGGTTCGCGTGACCGGTGTGGACACGTTGCCAACTTTCCTCGGGCTGCGCTCTGGCCGAGACTCGGGGTTTCGGACGCGAGCGAGGAGACGTGGCATGACGGAGCTGGCCGACCTCCCGGCCGTGGATCTGGTGGCGGCGTACCGGGCGGGCGAGGCGTCGCCGGTCGAAGCCGTCGATGCGGTGCTGGCGCGCGCCGATTCCTGCGAGCCCAAGCTGTGCGCTCTCTACGCGCCGGATCCCGAAGGGGCCCGCGCCGCGGCCCGGGCGTCGGAACGGCGCTGGCGCGCCGGTGAACCGGCCGGGCCGCTGGACGGGGTGCCGGTGACGGTCAAGGAGAACATCGCCACGAAGGGGACGCCGGTGCCGCAGGGCACCGCGGCCACCGAGCTGATGCCGGCCGTCGAAGACGCTCCGGCGCCGGCGCGGCTGCGCGAGAGCGGTGCGGTGATCTTCGCCAAGACCACCATGCCCGACTACGGCATGCTCTCCTCCGGCGCGTCGAGCTTCCACCACCTCTCCCGCAATCCGTGGGATCTGACGCGGACCCCCGGCGGTTCCAGCGCCGGAGCGGGCGCGGCCGCCGCCGCGGGCTACGGGCCCCTGCACGTGGGCACCGACATCGGCGGCTCGGTGCGGCTGCCCGCCGGTTGGTGCGGGGTGGTCGGGCTCAAGCCCAGCTTCGGCCGCATCCCGGTCTCCCCGCCGTATCCCGGCCGGGTCATCGGCCCGCTGGCCCGCACGGTCGCGGACGCCGCGCTGCTGACGTCGGTGCTGTCGGCTCCGGACGCGCGCGACCACACGTCGCTGCCGCCGGCCGATGTCGACTGGACGCGGCTGGACCGCGACGTCCGCGGCCTGCGCATCGCCTTGCTGCTCGACCACCGGGTGGGGCTGCCGGTCGAGCCCACGATCACCGCCGCCGTGACCGCCGCGGCGCAGCTGTTCGCCTCCGCCGGCGCGGTGGTGGAACCCATCGACCCGTTCCTGTCCCGCGAGATGCTCGACGGCATGAACTTGTTCTGGCGGTTCCGGTCCTGGACCGACATCTCGGCGCTGCCCGCCGAGCGCCGCGCCAAGATCCTGCCTGGCATCGCGCAGTGGGCGAGCAGCGCCGAAGACGTCTCGGCTGCCGAAGTGTTCCACGGCTTCAGCCAGATGGACGCGATCTCGGTGGCGGCAAACCGGGTGGCCCGCGACTTCGACTACGTGCTGTCCCCGGTGGCGCCGATCCCGGCCTTCCCGGCCGAGCAGGCCTACCCGACCGGCGACCCGATGCGGGGAATGGAGCACATCGCGTTCACGCTGCCCTACAACATGTCCGGGCAGCCGGCGGTGTCGGTCAACTGCGGCTGGACCCCGGAGGGCCTGCCGATCGGCCTGCAGATCGCGGGAAAGCGCTTCGACGACCTGGGCACCCTCGCGCTGGCCAGGGCTTACGAACGACTCCGCCCCGCCCAGCGCCCCTGGCCCAGGCTGTGAGCCGGCAGTGTTTCACCAGGCGTGCGGGTCGTCGCCCCAGCGCCGCGGGATCCCGGCGGTGGCCAGGTCGATGGCCTCTTCGACGAGCTCGACCAGTCGTTCCAGGTCGCGGCGCGGGTCGGCGCACATCGTCTCCAGGCCGATGCGCAGTGCCGCGCAGACCATCCCGACGAGCACGCGCGGCCGCAGGTCGTGGGCCTGGTCGACGCCCTGGCGTGCGGCGATCTCGATGGTCAGGCGCTCTTCGCTGCCCGCCGCGCGGCGCAGGTTGCCGGCCAGCAACGCCGGCGTCTTGTTGATCAGGTGCTGGACCTGGAGGAACCGGCGGACGCCGTCGCTCGCGGCGGCCTCGCGGATCATCGCCAGCACTGCGTGCCGCAGGGCGATCAGCGGTGGTTCGCCGGTGGGCCGGGCGGCGAGGGCGTCGAGCACCAGGTCGTCGAACTCGGCGCCCTTGGCCAGCGCGACGTCCTCCTTGCCGGCGAAGTAGCGGAAGAACGTGCGCGACGAGATCTCCACCTCGGCGGCGATCTCGTCGATGGTCGTCGCGTCGTAGCCCTTCACCAGGAACAGATCCAGGCCCGCGTCGATCAGCGCGGCCCGCGTGCGCTGCTTCTTGCGGGCTCGCAGGCCACCCTGGTCTGTCGGGGCACTCATGCACGCCATTATGCCAGACGACGACATAAGTCATATAGCGACAATTGGCAGCGGCTGACACTTTATGTATCGTCGGAGTCGACCGCACCGATGGAGGAGCAACGATGAGCAAGGGCCTGGAGATCCGCCTCGCGTCCCGCCCGAAGGGCTGGCCGACGCAGGAGAACTTCGACGTCGTCGAGGTCGAGCAGCCGCAGCCCGGCGACGGCCAGCTGCTGGTCCGCAACGTCTGGATGAGCGTGGACCCGGCCATGCGGGGGCGGATGAACGCGGGCAAGTCGTACGTGCCGCCCTTCGAGGTGGGCAAGGCGCTGCAGGGCGGCGCGGTCGGCGAGGTCATCGCCGCCAACGCCGAGGGCTTCCAGCCTGGCGACTTCGTGCTGCATTACTTCGGCTGGCGGGACTACGCGACGCTCGACGCCAAGCACGCCGTGAAGGTCGACCCGCAGGTCGCTCCGCTGAGCGCCTACCTGTACGCGCTCGGCATGCCCGGCATGACCGCCTACGTCGGGCTCGCCGACGTCGCCGAGCAGAAGGAGGGCGACGTGGTGTTCATCTCCGGCGCCGCCGGGGCGGTGGGCTCGCTGGCCGGGCAGATCGCCAAGCTGCGCGGCGCTTCCCGGGTGATCGGCAGCGCCGGATCGGCCGAGAAGGTCCGCTACCTCCTCGACGAGCTCGGCTTCGACGCGGCGTTCAACTACCACGACGGCCCGGTCGTCGAGCAGCTCAAGGCAGCCGCGCCCGACGGCATCGACGTCTACTTCGACAACGTCGGCGGCGAGCACCTGGAGGCCGCGATCGAGGTGCTCAACGACTTCGGCCGGGTGGCCGAATGCGGCATGATCTCGCAGTACAACAACGCCGAGCCGAAGCCCGGCCCGAACAACCTGTTCAAGATCGTCTCCAAGCGGCTGAAGCTGCAGGGCTTCATCGTCATCGACCACGCGCACCGCAAGGACCAGTTCTTCGCCGAGGTCGGCGGCTGGCTGGGCGAGGGCAAGATCAGCTATCGGGAGACGGTCGTCGAGGGCCTGCGCAACGCCCCGGAGGCGTTCCTCGGCATGATGCGCGGCGAGAACACCGGCAAGATGCTGGTCAAGATCGCCTGATCGCTAGCCGCGGCTCGCGACGAACGCCTCGATGCCGTCGAGGATCCGCTGCAGGCCGAATTCGAAATTGTGCTCCGGGTTGTGCGCCGAGCCGTGGGCCTCGCCCGCGGCGGCGCCGACCCGGGCGGCGGTCGGGTAGCGCTGCGGGTCGAGCAGCCTGCCGAGCAGTGGTGCGTGTGCCTGCCACCACTGCTCGTCGCTCATCCCGCTGCGCTGCTCCACCTGCGCCATCTCCACCGACCGGCGGGCGGCGGCCTCGGCGTGCCCCAGCACCAGGCTCAGCAGGGAGTCCATCTCGACCTCGGCGAGCCCGAGTTCCGCGACCGCGGCCAGCTCGTAGTCGTACTTGGCGATCGCGTTCGGTCCCAGCACGGCGCGTCCGGCCGCGACCTGCAGCATCCACGGATGCCGGTGGTACATCGCCCAGTTCTCCCGCGCCACCTGCGCCAACCGGCTCCGCCAGGCCGGATCGGGCTCGGGGCGGGCGGTCTCGCCGTAGACCGTGTCGAGCATGACGTCGATCAGTTCGGCCTTGCCCGGCACGTAGGTGTACAGCGACATGGTGCCGACGCCGAGGTGATCGGCGACCCGGCGCATGGACAGCGCGGCGAGCCCGTCGGCGTCGGCGATCTCGATCGCAGCCCGCACGATGCGGCCCACGCCCAGATCGGACCGCCCCTTGCGCCCACTGCTCGGCCCGTCCTGGGTCCGCCACAGCAGCGCCAGGCTGCGCGCCGGATCTCCGCCGCCGCTGTACTCGGTCGCCATCGCACCCGCCTCCGTACTCCGTACGTCTAGATCGTAGGAGAGCGGTCGGCACGTGCAGCGCGGGCGGTCACTCGGCGGGATGGGACCGCAGCCAGTCCGCCCAGGTGGTCTTGCCGCGGCGACCGCCGGGACAGGTCATGTCGGTGGCGATCCGGCGCAGCCGCCGCGGCGCGGGCACGTTGAGCACCCGGCGGTTGCTGCCGCGGGCGCGCTGCCAGGTGCGCAGCGCATCGCGGAGGGTGAGCACCTCCGGTCCGCCGAAGTCCTCGCGCCGCTGCCCGGCACCGTCGCGGATGCATTCGACCAGGTACTCGGCGAAGTCGCGGGTGTCGACGGGCTGCGTGGGCAGCGCGCCCGGCAGCGGCAGCACTGGGAGCCGGGCGGCGCGGTTGAGCATCCGGTCCAGCAGCCAGTGGAACTGGGTCGCCCGCACGATCGACCACGGCACGTCGGCCACGCTGACGAGCTCCTCGGCGGTGTGCTTAAGCCGCAGGTACGGCATGGCCGGCCGGTCGACGCCGACGATGGAGACGTACAGGAAGTGGCGGACCCGGGCCGCGGCGGCGGCTTCGAGCAACCGGCTGGTGCCGTCGACGTCGATATCGGGCGGGCTGCGCCAGAAGTCGACCGGATGCATGAAACCGCGCTGCGCGGCCGGGGAGTAGGTCGCCGCGTGCACCAGGGTGTGCGCGTCGGCCACCGTTTCGGCGACCCCTGCGCCGGTGGCGAGGTCGCCCTGCACCCACTCCAACTCGGGATCGGTGCCGGGGCGGCGCGTCAGGATCCGCACCCGATGCGTGGGTTTGAGCAGGCGCACCAGCTCGCGCCCGAGGTGTCCGGTCCCGCCGGTGATCGCGACTGTGTCCATGTCGGCACCTCCCGGGATCAACTGTCCCACCGGGGTGCCGGGGCCGCGACGGCTAGTGCTTCAGCAGCGGCCCGGTGAGGCCGTCGACGATGCCGCCGAGCGCGGGCAGCAGGCCCGGCCGCTCGGGCTCGGAGCTGCTCGGCGGTTCGGACTGCGACGGCGGCGAGGTCTCGCTCGGCGGGTCGGTTTCGCTCGGCGGGTCGGACGGCTGCGTGGTCGGCGCCGGCTCGTCGGACGGTTGCGTCGTCTGGCTCGGCTCTGGCCGCGAGGTTTCCGCAGGCGCAGAGGCCTGGGTGGTCGGCTTCGACGCCTTCGTCGTTTCCGGGGCTTCCTCGGCCTGCCGCTTGGCGACCGGCGTCTTGGCGGGTGCCGGAGCCGGGGTTTCGCTGGCGAGCAGCCGAGGTTCCGGCGTCGAGGGCGCCAGGTCCGGCGCCGTGGCCGTGACCTGCGGCGCGAGGAACTGCGCGGCGGGCTGGGCGGCGGCCGGCGGCGGGGCCGGGGCCGCCTGCGGTGCGTCGGTGCGGTGGTAGGCGCTGCTGACCGCGATCACGGTGAGGAACACCGCGACCGCGTAGCCGATCACCCGCGGGGGCGTGGCGTGCTGCCACGTCTTGGGTTCCACCCGCCGGTGGCGGCCCCGAGCGCGGGCTCGCGGCAACGACGACTTACCCACTTCTGCACCCACCTGTCCGGCTGATTGGTCTGTTCGCGGCGTCGCCTTCGCCCAAACGAGTGATGGCGGCCGGTCGCACAATACGTCACCGCGGGCCCGGGTGACCAGCCCCCCGGGTCGACGGGTCGCAAGATCGCCGCTGGTGGGAGCGGTCGGCGGCGCCGCGGGCGCCCGGCGCGATCATCCACAGTGGATCCAAAGCAGAACGGCCTCGCCGCGGGGCGAGGCCGGAGTCCATTCTGGACGATCAGCGATGGCCGAGCAGGCGGATTTCCCGCCGCAACTGGGCCACCAGGTTCTTCAGACCGCGGCTCGGCGAACTCTTGCCGTCCAGCACATCGGTGAACATGACGGCACCCAAAACAAGTACGAGCAACAAGGCAACAACGACGACGAACACGATCACTCACCCCTTCTGCCCATAACATCGATCAGGGGCGGCCTTCGTTACCGGTATCCCCCAGGTGTGTCGCGGGACGCATGTCGCGGCCGGGGACGGGTGCCGGCGCGGAGCCCGGCCGGGCCTAGGATTGCGGCGTTGTCAGGTCCGGCCGAATGGGCGGCTCCGACCGGAATCGCGAAGACTAGCCTGGAGAACATGGCGACCAATCGACCCAATCCGGCGCAGTGGGTCTGGTACGCCTTCGGCGGCAGGCTGCCGGACCGGTGCGCAGAGTGGGTGCTGCACGACGTCACCTGCTCGACCTGGGTGCTGCGGCACTTCGCCCGCGCCCTGACCCAGCTGGCGCCCTTCTGCCTCCTCGTGCTGCTGCCCGGCCCGCTGTGGATCCGGCTGACCTCGATCCTGCTGGGCTTGCTGGTTGGGCTGTTCTACTCGGTCTGCTACGTGGGCGAGACCGCCGAACACCGGGCGATCAAGCACGGCTTCCCGCCCGGTGTCGCGCGCGAAACCCGGGAACTGCGCCGCGACGTCAGCCGTGCGGCGAGGCACGGCGTCGGCTACCGGCCGTGGTGGGACTAGCGCCGGATGGACGAGCTCGACGCGGCGTTGCACGACGCCGAGATCACCGCGTACTGGACGGATCGCGCCGACCGGCCGCCTCCGCGCGAACCGCTGCCCGGCGACGACCGCGCGGATCTCGTCGTGGTCGGCGGCGGCTTCACCGGGCTGTGGGCGGCGATCCTGGCCAAACGACGACGCCCGGACCTCGACGTGTTGCTGCTCGAAGCGCACCGGCTCGGGCACGGCGGCAGCGGCCGCAACGGCGGCTTCGTGTCGGAGTCCCTGACGCACGGCCTCGCCCACGGCCGCTCCTGCTGGCCCGCGGAGAGCGACCGGTTGGTGCAGCTGGGGTGGGAGAACCTGCACGCGATCGACGAGTTCGTGCGGGATGAGGCGATCGACGCGGATTTCCGGCTGTGCGGCAAGACGAGCGTCGCGACCGAGCCCCACGAGGTCGCGGAGCTCAGCGACGAGGCCGAGCTGTACCGCGAGCACGGGATGGCGGCGCGCTTCCTGGGCACCGGAGGCATTCGCGCGGACGTGAATTCACCGACGTACCGGGCGGGCGTGCGCCTGCCGGACGCGGGCGGGCTCGTCGACCCGGCGCGGCTGACCTGGGGCCTCGCTGCGGCGGCGCAGCGGCTCGGCGTGCGCATCCACGAAGGCAGCCCGGTGCGCGCTCTGCGGCGCAGCACCGAGGTCCGGCTGAGGACTCCACAAGGGACGGTGCGGGCCGGCGGCGCCGTGCTGGGCACCAACGCGTTTCCCGCTCCGCTGCGCTCGATCCGCCGGTACGTGCTCCCGATCTGGGACTACGTACTGGTCACCGAGCCGCTGTCGGTGCAGCAGTGGAGCTCGCTGGGGTGGCGGGACCGGCAGGGCGTCACCGACGGCGCCAACCGCTTTCACTACTACCGCCCGACACCGGACGGCCGGATCCTGTGGGGCGGCTACGACGCGGTGTACTACTTCGGCGGCCGCACCGATCCGGCCCTGGCCCGGCACGATGTCGCGCACCGCGCGCTGGCGCGGAACTTCTTCCGCACCTTTCCTCAGCTGGAGGGGCTGCGCTTCACCCACCGCTGGGGCGGGCCGATCGACTCCACGGCCCGGTTCACGCCGGTCTTCGGCCGCGACCGAGGGGTGTCCTACGCGATCGGCTACACGGGCCTGGGCGTCGCGGCATCCCGCTTCGGCGCGCAGACCGCGCTGGACCTCCTGTGGGGAGAGGACACCGAACGCACCCGGCTGCGAATGGTGCGCGACCGGCCGATCCCGTTCCCACCGGAGCCGCTGCGCTGGCCGCTGGTCCAGTACACCCGCAGAGCCCTGGCCCGAGCCGACGAGAGCGGCGGGCGCCGCGGCCGCTGGCTGCGCTTCCTCGACAACCGCGACATCGGCCTCGGCAGCTGACGGGTTGGTGTCCGGTGGCGTCGATTTCCCGCGAGATCGGCATCATCTGCGAGTGACCCTGCCGGTCAGTCCAGTTGTGGTCGTTCCTCGATCGGGAAAAGGATCGGGCTCAGCAGGTGAAGGCTGCGGCCTGGCGTGGGTTGGTTGTCCAGCCTGGACGCGATGACGCTGCGCAACTCGTTTATGAGCTCGACGAGTTCGTCCTGGCCGAGCCAGAGCGGAATCTGCCGGTAACCCACCGAGTCAGCGGTCGGGTCTGCGTTCTCCCGGTCGAGGTAGGTATTGAATTCGGCGTGCAGGGCTGCCATGGCTGCGGTGAATCCGTGGCGGTGGTCTTCCAGCGACATGGATGCTGCTGCGTCGGCGTCGATCGTCGCGTTCTCGCGGCGCAGGCGGTAGCGGCGTTCGACGGCTCCGTGCACCCGCTGTTCATCGACGACTTCCAGCAGCCCTGCCTCGGCCAGCAGGCCGACGTGCCGGTAGAGGGTGGTCTTGGGGACGTCGGGCAGGCTCGCGCACAGGTCGGAGGTAGTGCGCGTACGCCCGCCGGACATGGCGTGCACGATGCGAACCCGCACCGGATGCAGGAGAAGGTCAAGCGTGTCCACCGAGCCATGATCCCACATATGGTACCGTTTCCAAAAATGGAAAAGGATGTTTGTGCGCCGACATCGAGGAGTCAGCGATGCAAGACGAACCGTTCGTGGATCCCGGCATCGCGACTGGCGCGCCAGCGCTGGGGCGGTACTACGACGTAGGGGGTCGACGGTTGCTGCTGCATCGTTCGGGCAGCGGCGGCCCGGCGGTGGTGTTCCTGCCCGGTGGCGGCGCGGTTGGCCTGGACTACTGGAACGTGCAGGAGCGGGTCGCCGAATTCACCACGAGCGTGGTCTACGACCGGACAGGGACGGGCTGGAGCGATCGGGTCGACGTCCCGCTGACCTGCGCTGAAGTGGTCGACGAGCTGCGCTGGCTGCTGAGGGCTGCCGACGTGCCCGCGCCCTACCTACTCGTCGGCCACTCCCTCGGTGGGCTTCACGCCCGTCTCTACGCGACGCGCTTTCCCGGTGAGGTGGCCGGCCTGGTCCTGATGGACCCGGACCACGAGGACTACGACGATTACATGCCCCCGCAGTTGGCAGAGATGCGGGACGCGTGGGATCCGGACCAGGAGTTGCCCGACGAGTTGCCGGAGGAGGCCGTTGCGCTCTACCGCGACCTGTTCGCGCAGATGATGGGGGACTGGCCGGAGCGGATTCGCGAGTCGCTCATCGAATGCCACGTCAGCCCGGAATGGATCATGGACGGGTACGAGTTGGTGCCGTACCGCGATCGGTTCCTCGACGAGATGCGTCACGCAGGACCGCTGCCCGATGTTCCGTTGATCGTCCTCACAGCCATGGACATCGACGACTTCAAGAAGGCGGTGCTGATCGGCGAATCCGAGTCGCTGCTGCGCGAGGAGATCGACGGCAAGCGGCGGCTTCACGACGCGCTGGCCGCATCGGTCCCGCGCGGCGAGAACCGTCTCGTCGACGGCGCCGGCCACGCCTCCATTCACTGGCGCCGCCCCGACGCCGTGCTCCGAGCGGTCCAGGACCTGCTCGGCAGATGACCCCGCTCGTGAGTGCGCAACCGGGCTAGGGCCCCGATGCGTACTCACGAGCGTGACCGCCGTGACCGCCTATGCGTCGGGGTCGATCCAGTCCCGGTCGCCTTCCTGGAGTCAGTCGCTTATGTTGCTGAGCTTCGAGCCGAGCAGGTCGGCCTGTTCCGGCCCGATCACGATGTGCCGTCCATTGGAATCGGTGACGCGAACTTCGGGAATCCGCAGCGCTACGGTGACCGGCCCTTTGCTGCCCTGTGCCGGAATCTGCCAGGTTTTCTCCTGTGCTGCCTCGCTCATGATGTGCAATTCGATTTCGGTCCGCTTCCGTGCGAGCTCGTCGGCCATAACCCCTCCCGAATTCTCTTCGTGTTTGCCCTGGTGGTGGGTATGTTCTTGGAAGAAGATGCTGATCTTGCTCCCTGTCGCCTCGCGCTGAGCAATATCCTCAGCGTTGCGTTGAAGTCTGCCGAGTCAGCGGACCTGGTTCGTTGGATGGCGGCAGAGGAGTGATGCGAGAGGAGTGCGGAATGTCGCGCTTAACCTGACGGCCGCCCGATGGCGCAAGAGCAGCTACAGCAGCGATCAAGCCAACTGCGTCGAGGTGGCCTTTGCCGGGCCAGCTGTCGGGGTGCGGGACTCGAAGGACCCCGGTGGCGCGGTGCTCGCCTTCCCGGCCGATCGCTGGTCTCGGTTCGTCGAGTCGCTGCGCTGAGGGTCGGTCATGGATCTTCTTCCCGTGTTGCCCGGGTTCCTGGTCGCCGTGCTGCTGATTTCGGCTTCTCCTGGCCCGGCCATGGCGTTGATCTTCCGGCGGGCCGCGTTGCACGGCTTCGGTTCGGCCGTCGCGACGGTGCTCGGGTTGGAGACCGGGATCTACCTGTGGGCGCTGGCTGCGGGCGCGGGCTTGGCCGCTCTGGTGGCCGCGTCCGAGGCGGCGTACCTGATCTTGAAGGTCGCCGGTGCGGCACTGCTGCTGTACCTCGGGGTGCGGTCCTGGATCGCGGCGATCCGGGCTCGGGGAGCCGCCGAGGAGGCCCAGGTTCCGGTTCCGATGGCCCGGTCGTGGTGGCGGATCTTCGGTGAGGGCCTGGTGGTGCAGGCAGCCAACCCGAAGGCGGCGATCTTCATGTTCGCCTTCTACCCGCAGTTCATCCCGGCCGACCGGCCGCTACTAGGCACGACGGCGGTCCTCGCGCTGATCCAGGTGGCGCTGGAGACCGTCTTCTACCTGGTACTCGCGGCGAGCGTGTCTCGCGCCGGGGCGTGGTTCCGGCGCGCCAAGATCCGTCGTCGGCTCGAAGCCGTCAGCGGTACCGTCCTGGTCGGTCTGGGGCTGCGGGTCGCGGTCGAAAGCCGCTAGCGCGACCGCTCGACACAACACACCGGCGCTTCGCCTGTTCGAAGGAATTCGGGTGGCGGGGTACCGGCGTGATTCCGGCATCGCCCCACGCCCGGGCCGTGCGGTGCTTCCCGCCACCACCGAACGGGAACACTGCGGAATCGCTTGATCATTGCGCGTCATGGCTGCTGGTCATACCTTCGATGGACGGGCCGCCCGGCTCGTCTCGATCGCCCTGGCGAACACCGTCTGCGAGGGCATCAGCGACCGAAGGGGTGCAGCGCAGCCATGCCCAACATCGTTCGTGCGGCGCTGGTCCAGGCGAAGTGGACCGGCGACACCGCCTCGATGGTCGACCAGCACGAGAAGCACGCTCGCGCCGCGGCCGGCCAGGGCGCCGGGATCATCGGCTTCCAAGAGGTCTTCAACGCCCCGTACTTCTGCCAGGTGCAGGAGACGGAGCACTACCGCTGGGCCGAGCCGGTGCCCGACGGGCCGACCACGCAGCGGATGTGCGCGCTGGCGCGGGAACTCCGCATGGTCGTCGTCGTGCCGATCTACGAGGTCGACGGCCCCGGCTTCTACTACAACACCGCCGCCGTGATCGACGCCGACGGCAGCTACCTCGGCAAGTACCGCAAGCACCACCTGCCGCACCTGCCCGGGTTCTGGGAGAAGTACTACTTCCGGCCCGGCAACCTCGGCTGGCCCATCTTCGACACCGCGGTCGGCCGGATCGGCGTCTACATCTGCTACGACCGGCACTTCCCGGAGGGCTGGCGGGCGCTCGGGCTGGCCGGCGCGCAGCTGGTCTACAACCCGTCGGCGACCAGCCGCGGCCTCTCGTCCTACCTGTGGAAGCTCGAACAGCCCGCCGCGGCGGTGGCCAACGAGTACTTCATCGCGGCGATCAACCGGGTCGGCATCGAGGAGTACGGCGACAACGACTTCTACGGCACCAGCTACTTCGTCGACCCGTACGGGCAGTTCGTCGGCGAGCCCGCCAGCGACGCCGACGAGGAACTCGTGGTGCGCGACCTGGACTTCGACCTGATCGACGAGGTCCGGCAGAAGTGGGCGTTCTACCGCGACCGCCGCCCGGACGCCTACCGCCCGCTGACCGAGCCGTGAGAGGAGCGACGATGACGAGCACGCACGCAGAGCTGACCAAGCGGCACCGCGCGGTGCTGCCGGACTGGCTCGCGCTGTACTACGACGAGCCGATCGACATCCAGCGCGGCGAGGGGCGGCATGTCTGGGATGCCGAGGGAAACCGGTACCTCGACTTCTTCGGCGGCATCCTCACCACGATGACGGCGCACGCGCTGCCGGAGGTGACCGGGGCGGTCAGCGAGCAGGCGGGCCGGATCCTGCACACCTCGACGCTGTACCTGAACCGGCCGATGATCGAGCTCGCCGAGCGGGTCGCGGAGCTCTCCGGCATCGACGACCCGCGGGTGTTCTTCACGACCAGCGGCACCGAGGCCAACGACACCGCGCTGCTGCTGGCCACCGGCTACCGCGCCTCGAACCAGGTGCTGGCGCTGCGCAACAGCTACCACGGGCGGTCGTTCTCGGCCCTGGCGGTGACCGGCAACCGCGGCTGGTCGCCGACCAGCCTGTCCCCGGTGCAGACGGCCTACGTGCACGGCAGCCGCCGGCGCGGCACTCCGTTCGCCGGCCTGCCGGACGCGGAGTTCACCGCCGCGTGCGTGTCCGACCTGGAGGACGTGCTCGGGCAGCTGCACGGCAACGTCGCCTGCCTGATCGCCGAGCCGATCCAGGGCGTCGGCGGTTTCGCCACCCCGCCGGACGGGTTGTTCGCCCGCTTCAAGGAGGTCCTCGACCGGCACGGCATCCTGTGGATCAGCGACGAGGTGCAGACCGGGTGGGGGAGGACCGGCGAGCACTTCTGGGGCTGGCAGGCGCACGACGCCAACGGCGCGCCGGACATCGTCACCTTCGCCAAGGGCATGGGCAACGGCCTGTCGGTCGGCGGCGTCATCGCCCGCGCCGAGATCATGAACAGCGTCCGGGCGAACTCGATCTCCACCTTCGGCGGCAGCCCCGTCACCGCCGCCGGGGCGCTGGCAAACCTCGACTACCTCCTCGCCAACGACCTGCAGGCCAACGCCGCGCGCATCGGCGCGGTGCTGCGCGAACAGCTCGACGGTGCGCTCGGCCGGGTTCCGGGCGTCGTCGACGTGCGCGGCAAGGGCCTGATGATCGGTGTGGAGCTGGCGCACGCAGACGGAACGCCCGCACCGGAGATCGCCACCGACGTCCTCGAAGAGGCCCGGCGCAACGGCGTGCTCATCGGGAAGGGCGGCCTGGATGGCAACGTCCTGCGGATCGCGCCGCCGCTGAGCCTCACCGAGGCGGAGGCGCGCGAGGGTGGCCGGATCTTGTTGGCGGCGCTGGAGAAAGTGGGGCGGTCATGAGCAGAACGATCATCCGCGGCGGCCTGGTGATCACCGCGACCGAGGAGATCCGCGCGGACGTGCTCGTCGACGGCGAGCAGGTCGCCGCCATTGCCGCGCCGGCCGCCGCGGAGCAGTGGCTGTCCACCGCGGACACCGTGCTCGACGCGACCGGGCACTACGTCATCCCCGGTGGTGTCGACGGGCACACGCATATGCAGATGCCCTTCGGCGGGACGTTCGCGTCGGACACCTTCGAGACCGGGACCCGGGCCGCCGCGTGGGGCGGCACCACCACGATCGTCGACTTCGCGATCCAGCCGGTCGGCGGCTCTCCGCGCGAGGGCCTGGACGCCTGGCACGCCAAGGCCGACGGGCAGTGCGCGATCGACTACGGCTTCCACATGATCCTCTCCGACGTCGGCGACGAGGCGTTGAAGGAGATGGACGCGCTGGTCGCCGAGGGGATCACCAGCTTCAAGATGTTCATGGCCTATCCCGGCGTGTTCTACAGCGACGACGGGCAGATCCTGCGAGCCATGCAGCAGGCCGCCGGAAACGGCGCGCTGACGATGATGCACGCCGAGAACGGCATCGCCATCGATGTCCTGGTGCAGCAGGCGCTGGCCGCCGGGCGCACCGACCCGCGGTTCCACGGGCAGGTCCGGCACCCGCTGCTGGAGGCGGAGGCGACGCACCGGGCGATCCAGCTGTCCAGAGTGGCCGGTGCTCCGCTCTACGTCGTGCACGTCTCGGCCGCCGAGGCCGTCGCGGAGATCACCAGGGCCCGCGACAACGGGCTGAACGTCTTCGGCGAAACGTGCCCGCAGTACCTGTTCCTCACGGTCGACGACCTGGCCCGGCCGGAGTTCGAGGGCGCGAAGTACGTCTGCTCGACCCCGCTGCGGCCGGCCGAACACCAGGCGGACCTGTGGCAGGCGTTGCGCACCAACGACCTCTCGGTGGTGTCCACCGATCACTGCCCGTTCTGCTTCAAGGACCAGAAGGAGCTCGGCCGCAGCGACTTCTCGAAGATCCCCAACGGCATCCCGGGCGTGGAGAACCGGATCGATCTGCTGCACCAGGCCGTGGTGGAGGGGCGCATCAACCGCCGCCGGTGGGTCGAGCTGGCGTGCACCACGCCGGCTCGGATGTTCGGCCTGCACCCGCGAAAGGGCACGATCGCGCCCGGCGGAGACGCCGACATCGTGATCTACGACCCGCGCGCCGAGCACGTGCTCTCGGCCGAGACGCACCACATGAACGTCGACTACAACGCCTACGAGGGCAAGCGGATCACCGGCCGGGTCCGCACCGTGCTGTCCCGCGGCGAGGTCGTCGTCGACGACGGCACCTACACCGGCCGACCCGGGCGCGGCCGGTTCCTGGCCCGCGACACCTGCCAGTACCTGATCTGAATTCCTTCTTTGAAGCGGCGAAGCCGCTTACCCACCTTCGCAGCTTGCACCGCCGCGGGTTCTCAGACGTCGTCTGGCGAGGACAACCCCGATGCCGCGTATTGGTCACGTAAGTCGGGGCTCCCACAGTCCAGGCGGCGTTTGAGGTTCCGCTACCCGCACCGCAAAGCAAATCCGATTCAAGAACAGTTTTGGGGGAGTGATGGACTTCGGACTGGTTCTGCAGACCGATCCGCCCGCGTGGTCCGTTGTGGACCGGATGCGCCGGGCCGAGCGGCTCGGCTTCAGCCACGGCTGGACCTTCGACTCGTGCGTGCTGTGGCAGGAGCCGTTCGTCATCCACAGCCAGATCCTGGCCGCCACCGAGCGGCTCGTGGTCGGCCCGATGGTGACCAACCCGGCCACCCGCGACTGGACGGTCACCGCCTCGACGTTCGTCACGCTCAACGACATGTTCGGGCCGCGCACGGTGTGCGGCATCGGCCGCGGCGACTCGGCGGTGCGGGTCACCGGCGGGCGGCCGACCACGCTGGCGACGCTCGAGCAGGCCATGCGCGTGATCAAGGAGCTGGCCGAGGGCCGGGAGGTGCAACTGCACGGAACCCCGGTGCGGCTGCCGTGGGTGCGCGACGGCAGGCTGCCGATCTGGATGGGCGCCTACGGGCCGAAGGCCCTGGAGCTCGCCGGCCGGCAGGCGGACGGCTTCATCCTGCAGCTCGCCGACCCGTACCTGACGCGCTGGATGGTCGACCACGTCCGGGAGGCCGCCCGCGATGCGGGGCGCGACCCGGCGTCGATCACCGTGTGCGTGGCCGCCCCGGCCTACGTCGGCGACGACCTCGACCACGCCCGCGAGCAGTGCCGCTGGTTCGGCGGCATGGTCGGCAACCACGTCGCCGACCTCGTCGCCCGCTACGGCGACGCCGCCGAGGGGGTGCCCACCGCGCTCACCGACTACATCAGGGGCCGAAAGGGCTACGACTACACGCACCACGGCCGGACCGACAACCCGAGCACCGAGTTCGTGCCGGACGAGATCGTGGACCGGTTCTGCCTGCTCGGGCCCGTCGAGGCGCACGTCGCCAAGCTGCGGGAACTGCGCGATGCCGGCGTCGACCAGTTCGCGATCTACGCCATGCACGACGCTCTGGATTCCACAGTGGACGCCTACGGCGAAACCATCATCCCGGCCATGTCCTGACGCCCCACGGGCCTGCGGCGGCGGTCACACGGCCGCGGGTTTGTAGAGTTCCGCCGGAAAGTGGCAGCCCCGGTCGGCGGGGTGGAACGGGGAGGGGCGCCATGCGGCAGGGACTCGGCGCGAGGCTGGGCATCGGCTGGAAGCTGCACGGGGACGGCAGCACACCGCGCCCCGGCGAGGCGGTGGCTCCGGACGAACGGCTTTCCTGGGGGCGCACCGTCGGGCTCGGCGCGCAGCACGTGGTGGCCATGTTCGGCGCCACCTTCGTCTTCCCGGTGCTGATGGGCCTGGACCCGAACCTGGCGATCATGGTCTCGGGCGTGGCGACCATCCTGTTCCTGCTGATCGTGCAGGGCAAGATCCCCAGCTACCTCGGCAGCAGTGCGTCCTTCGTGGGCGTGGTGACGGTGATCCGGGCAGGCGGCGGGGACAGCTCGACGGTCACCGGCGCGATCCTGGTGCTCGGCCTGGTGCTGTCCGCGGTCGGGGTGATCATCCACTTCGTCGGCCCGCAGCTGGTGCACCGGCTGCTGCCGCCCGCGGTCTCCGGCGCGGTGGTGATGCTGATCGGCTTCAACCTCGCCCCGGTGGTCGCCGAGTCGTACTGGCCGCAGGACCAGTGGATCGCGCTGATCACCATGGTGGTGGTGCTCGGCTGCAGCGTGCTGCTGCGCGGATTCTGGTCCCGCATCGCGGTGCTGATCGGGCTGGTCGTCGGCTACGCCCTGTCGTGGCTGTTCGACCTGGGCTTCGGCCCGATCACCGCGCCGAACGCCAGCGGCGAGGTCAGCACGCACCTCCGGCTCGACCTCAGCGGCGTCGCGGATGCCAGCTGGTTCGGCCTGCCGACGCTGCACGCGCCGTCGTTCGACGCGGCGGCGATCATGGTCGTGCTGCCCGTGGTGATCGCGCTGATCGCGGAGAACACCGGGCACGTGAAGGCCGTCGAGGAGATGGCCGGCACCAAGCTGGACGGCAGCCTCGGGCGGGCGATCTTCGCCGACGGCTTCGCCAGCACCCTCTCCAGCGCGGTCGGCGGCCCGCCCACGACCACCTACGCCGAGAACATCGGCGTCATGGCGGCCACCCGGGTGTACTCCACGGCGGCCTACTGGGTGGCCGCGATCGTGGCGATCCTGTTCGGGCTGTGCCCGAAGTTCGGCGAGGTGATCGCCGCGACCCCAGGCGGCGTGCTCGGCGGCATCACCGTGGTGCTCTACGGCATGATCGGGCTGCTGGGCGCGAAGATCTGGACGGAGAACCGCGTCGACTTCGGCAATCCGGTCAACCTGATGCCGCTGGCCGCCGGGCTGGTGGCCGGCATCGGCGGGGTGTCGCTGCAGATCACGCCGCAGTTCAGCCTCAGCGGCATCGCGCTGGGCACCATCGTCACGCTGCTGGGCTACCACGTGCTGCGCTGGCTGGTGCCAGCCCGGAAGTGACCGCGTCGCCGCTGATCGTCAGTGCGGCCGCAGCGGGCAGGCCGTAGGTTCGCAGACGACCACCGGCGTCGAGGAGGCCGCCATGCTGCGTCCCGTGCACTTCGAGATCCACGTGGGAGACGTGGATCGCGCCCGCGAGTTCTACTCGACCGTGTTCGGCTGGCGGTTCCAGCAGTGGGGCGACGAGCAGTACTGGCTGATCTTCACCGGCGAGGGCCCGGGCATCGACGGCGGCCTGCTGCCCCGCAAGGGCTCCGAGCCCTCCGACGAGACCCCGATCGCGGCGTTCGCGACGACCATGGAGGTGGCGGACGTCGACGCGATGCTGTCGATCGTGGAGTCCGCGGGCGGCCGGGTGGCGATGCCGAGGACCGCGCTGACCGGCATGGGCTGGGTGGCTTACTGCCGGGACACCGAGGGCAACATCTTCGGCATGTTCCAGGCCGACGACCTGGCGAGCTGACCAGCGCCGCGTTCGAAGCGGTCAGACGGTCTGCTCATCGGCTGCTGCCGCGTTGTGCCGCGCCAGGGCGATGTCGGCGATGGTCACCGGCCTGCCGGGCAGCGGCGTGCCGGGGCGGGCCTGCAAGCCGTCGAGCATCAGCGTCAGGTAGCGGGCCGAAGCGTCCTGGCGGATGTCGTCCGGGGCGATGTGCACGCCCTGGAGCACGATCGAAAGGATCATGCCGAGGTCACCGCCGCTGACGTCCGGCCGCATCGAACCGTTCGCCTGCGCGGCGCGCACCATCCCGTCGAGGATCTCCAGCAGTTCTTCGCGTGCCTGCTCGACGTCCGGATCGGCGGCCAGGATCGCCCTGGCCCGCTGGGACAGCATCGAGAACCGGACGACCGTGCGCAGGTTGGCGGCGCGCAGCAGGAAGTCGCAGAGCGCGCGCCACGGGTCGGATTCCTGGTCGCCGATCGCCCGGGCCTCGTCCAGGACCTGCTGGAACGCGTCCCGGCCGATCGCGCCGAGCAGCGATTCGCGGTCGGGGAAGCGGCGGTACAGGGTGCCGATCCCGACACCGGCGGCGCGGGCGATCTCCTCCATCGGGACCTCGGTGCCGTGCTCGGTGAAGACGGTCCGCGCCGCAGCGATGATCCGGTCCCGGTTGCGGCGGGCGTCGGCCCGCAGCCGTGGAGTGGCGTCGGTCGTCATGGTCCTCGCTCGCGTGCTCTGCATTGGGTTGGGCGGATTGTCGCATGTGCTGAGCCGAAAGTAGGTGGACGAAATTCTTCCGCTTCGCTATAACCGGAAGAGAGTCATCCACTTGTTCTCTCGGTGATCAGGGAGTCACGATGTCCGACCAAGCCGTTGACCCGGCGGCCTACCCGAAGGCCCGCACCTGCCCGTTCGCACCCGAACCGGAATACGCCAAGCTGCGTGCCGAAGCGCCGATCACCAAGGTGCCGATGGCCGGCGGCGGCACCGCCTGGCTGGTCACCCGGCACGACCTCGTCCGCCAGGTGCTCGGCGATCGGCGGATGAGCTCCGACCGGCGCCGCCCCGGATTCCCGCAGCTCTCGCCCGGCCAGCGGACCGTTGCCGGCACCATCACCCCGTCACTGATCGGGATGGACGCGCCGGAGCACACCGAGGCCCGGCGCGCCGTGCTCGGCGAGTTCACCGTGCGGCGGATCGAGGCGATGCGGCCGCGCATCCAGCAGATCGTCGACGACTGCATCGACGAGATGCTCGCCGCGCCCCGCCCGGTCGACCTGGTGCGGGCGCTGTCGCTGCCGGTGCCGTCGCTCGTGATCTGCGAGCTGTTGGGCGTGCCCTACGCCGACCACGACTTCTTCCAGGAGCGCACCAGCCGGATTCTGCGGAAGACCACCCCCGCCGAGGAGCGCCTCGCCGCGGTCGAGGAGATCACGGCCTACCTGGACGAGCTCGTGACGGGCAAGGAACGGGAGCTCACCGACGACCTGATCGGCAGGCAGATCCGCAAGCAGCGCGAAGCCGGCGAGGTCGACCACGACGCGCTCGTGCGGATGGCGTTGCTGCTGCTGGTCGCCGGGCACGAGACGACCGCGAACATGATCTCGCTGGGCACGCTGGCGCTGCTGGAGAACCCGGACCAGCTCGCGGAGATCGTCGCCGACCCGGCCAAGACCCTGCCCGCCGTCGAGGAACTACTGCGCTACTTCACCATCGTCGAGGCGGCGACCTCGCGCACCGCCATGGATGACGTCGAGATCGGCGGCGCGCTGATCCGGGCGGGGGAGGGCATCGTCGCGCTGGGCAGCTCGGCCAACCGCGATCCCGAGGTCTTCGACCGGCCCGACGAGCTGGACATCGCCCGCAACGCCCGCGGGCACGTGGCGTTCGGCTTCGGCCCGCACCAGTGCCTGGGGCAGAATCTGGCGCGGCTGGAGCTGCAGATCGTCTTCGACACGCTGTTCCGGCGGCTGCCCGGGCTGCGGCTGGACGTCGCCGTCGACGACCTGCCGTTCAAGTCCGATGCGAACATCTACGGGATCTACGAAATGCCCGTGACCTGGTGAGAGGAGCGATCATGCGGATCGAGGCGGACCTGGACCGCTGCGTCGGGGCGGGCCAGTGCGTGCTGACCGAGCCGGCGCTGTTCGACCAGAACGACGAGGACGGCCGGGTGGTGCTGCTGGCGGCCAAGGTGGACGACGGCGACGCCGACTTGGTCGCTGCGGCCCGGGAGGCGGTGCACATCTGCCCGTCGGGCGCGCTGTCCCTGGTCGACGACCGGTAGCCGCGACGTGAAGCGGCGCCACCTCCCCCTCTCCTGGAGATGGCGCCGCCGGCGTGGTTGAGCCGCCACAGCGCAGCTTGCTGGCTGTAGCGCGCCGGTCACAGGGCATTAGGTCCCTGGACAGGCCCGATTAAGGTTTTCTTGATCTTTCCCGCAGCAGCTCGGTGATTTCCCGGGCGGCCGCGCGGCCGGCGCGGTTGGCCCCGATGGTGCTGGCCGACGGCCCGTAGCCGACGAGGTGCAGCCGGGGCTCGGCGACCGCGCGGGTTCCGGCCACCCGGATGCCGCCGCCCGGTTCGCGCAGGTGCAGCGGCGCGAGGTGGGCGATGACCGGCCGGAAGCCGGTGGCCCAGAGGATCACGTCCGCCCGCTGCGAGCGCCCGTCGGCCCATTCGACGCCGTCGGCGGTGATCCGCTCGAACATCGGCAGCCGGTTCAGCACGCCCCGGTCCCGCGCGGCCTGCACGGCCGGGGTGTTCGGCAGTCCGGTCACGCTGACGACGCTGCCCGGTGGCAGGCCGAGCCGGACGCGGCGCTCGACCTCGGCGACCGCGGCCCGCCCGTCGATCGGGGTGAACGCGGCGTCGGTGAACTCCGGCGGCCGCCGGGTCACCCAGGTCGTCTCGGCGACCTCGGCGATCTCCAGCAGGTGCTCCACCGCGGAGATCCCGCCGCCGACCACGATCACGTGCCTGCCGCGGAACTCCTCGGGCCCGCGGTAGTCGGCGGTGTGCAGCTGGCGGCCGGCGAACGAGTGCTGCCCCTGGTAGTGCGGCCAGAACGGGTTCTCCCAGGTGCCGGTGGAGTTGAGGACCGCTCGCGCGGCCCAGGTTCCCGCCGAGCTGTCCACCAGCAGTCGCTCGCCGCCGTCGCGCACCGCGTCGACCTTCACCGGCCGCAGCACCGGGAGTTCCTGCTCGTACTCGTACCGCCCGAAGTACTCCGGGACGACCTCGGCGGCGGGGCGAGCACCGTCGGTCTCGCGCAGCGGGCTGTCCGGCAGGTCGTGGATGCCGTGCACGCCGCCGAGGCGCAGCGACGGCCAGCGGTGCCGCCACGCGCCGCCGGGCCCGTCACCGTGGTCGAGCACCACGTGGTCGATGCCTGTTCGCTGCAGGTGGTACGAGCCGGTCAGCCCCGCCTGGCCGGCTCCGATCACCACGACGTCGATGTCCTCCACATCCAGCAGAACAGCCGCCGCGGCGGATTCTTCCCGCGCGGGAGGTGGTCTGTGCCACTGCCGCGGAGTTGCCCGGATAGGCCAAGAGAGTGCGACGCAAGACACCCGTGGGGTGCCTTTAATTCGACCGAAACAACGCCCTACGATTGATTCCGTAAGCAGTGGTTCCCCAAACCTTCTTCCGTTCGTCCTGCCCTTTGTCGGCGGTGCCTCGCGCGCGCGTGCGGAAGACGGGGAGGTTTGCAGAAGGGAGGCAAGAAGTGACAACGGTGTGGGTGGCCCTGGTGGCCGAGTCGGTTGTACTGCTGGCGGTGGCGGGAGCGATGACCAAGTGGGCGCAGCGGCTGCAGCCGGGCACCCCGGACCAGGTGATCGAGCCGATCGGCCCCGCGGCCGAGCGCATCGCCTGAGGAAGCGCGCAGCCGGGCTTGCTCCCGTCGCCGGGAACAAGCCCGCAAACCTCGGACCGGCCATGGCGGCGAATCCAATCGCCGCCCGGCCGGTTTTCGTTACTTGAATTCCGGGTGCATTTTGGATTGACTGCATCACGTCGATTCCACGATTTATCCGGCCCGGTTGTTTGCAAAGGTAACTAGTGCCTCGGTTGTCCCGGGCGCGCGGTGATCGGCATGTGATGCCGCACATGCGGGCCGCGGCGGGTGCGGCGACCGATAGGGTGAGCCGAACGAGGTCAACACGCCGATCGGGAAGGGCACCCGTGAGTCCAGTCGAACAGTCCAGTGGTCCACAGCCGGGTGGTCCGGTGTTGCCCCGTTCGGGCTCCGGATCGGTGCTGGCCAACTACCGGACGTTCGTCGAGCGCGCGGTGCGCAAGCCGAACCTGGTCGGCGCGGTCGCGCCCAGCTCGCCGAGCCTGGCCCGCGAGATGGCGGCCGTGGTGCCGACCTCCGGCAGCCCGGTGGTCGTGGAGCTCGGGCCCGGCACCGGAGCGCTCAGCGGCGCGATCGCCGAGCGGCTGCCCGCGGGCGGCCGGCAGGTGGCGATCGAGCTGGACGCCGGGATGGTCGAGTACCTGGGCACCGAACTGCCGTGGCTGGAAGTGATCCAGGGCGACGCGGCGCGGCTCGGCGACCTGCTCGCCGACGCGGGCATCGACAAGGTGGACGCGGTGGTCAGCGGCCTGCCGTGGTCGATCTTCCCGGCGAAGCTGCAGCACGACATCCTGGGCCAGATCGGCGCGGTCCTCGCGCCCGGCGGCGCCTTCACGACCTTCGCCTACGTGCACGCCCTGGGCATGGCCGGAGCCCGGCAGTTCCGCCGCCGCCTGGACCTGAGCTTCGACGAGGTGCTGACCTCGCGCACGGTGTGGCGAAACGTCCCGCCGGCCCGCATCTACGTCTGCCGCCGCCCCCGCCGGCCCTGAGCGCCGGGCCGTGCCGTGAGTGGTTTGGGGTGCTATGCCGCCCCAAAACGCTCACGGGACGGTGCACTTTAGGGTGCTAATGGCCTCCGGCGGGCGCACAGGTGTATCTGTACGGCGGGTTGTCGCCTCTGCATCCATGTGCCTCTTGTCATCCGAGAATCAGATCTGGCCGAGTGGGAGCTGCTGAACCGCGGTCAGCACGCCGTCTTCACCCGCAGGCAGCTGAGAAGGTTCGGAATCAGCCACGACACCGTGCGGGCCAACATCAGGGCGAACCGCTGGCAACGCGTTCATCGCGGTGTCATCGCGCTCTTCAGCGGTCCGCTCCGCGACCCGCCAAGATCAGCGCCGCAATGCTGTACGCCGATCTTCCGGCAGTGCTCAGCCATCAGACCGCTGCGCAGGAATGGGGTTGGCTACCGAAAGATGACGGCCCGATCCACATCACGGTTCCGTACGGGACTTCGGCCATGCCGCAGGAAGGTGTGTTGATCCACCGAAGTCGCGCGTTCAGGCACATCGTCGTAGCCCACGAGCCGCCGCGGACGTCGCGTGCGGACACTGTTGTCGACCTGGCTGCAGCCGAACCGCACAAGGCGGCAGCGGAACGGACCTTGCTGACGGTGGCTGCGGCGAACCGGGTATCGGCCGACGAAATCCGGGCGCGGTTGGCTGCGAGGCCGGCCTACCGCTACGGGACTGCTCTCGACCGGGCGGTGCGGTTGCTCGGTGAGGGGCTCACCTCGATGTTGGAAGCTCGGTACTTCCTCGACGTCGAGCAGGCGCACGGCATTCCCGGGGCGCGGCGGCAGGTGCCCGTGTCGGTGTTCGGCCGGAAGTTCTTGGAGGACTGCAGTTACGAGCACCTCGGAATTCCGCTGATCATCCGGCTGGACGGCCGCGCTTACCACAGTGATGCCGAGACGGCTTTCCGAGACCGTAGGCGGGACAACGCCGCCGAGCTCAGTGGAACGGCTCGGTTGGTGTACGGCTGGCAGGACGTCGACCGCGCCCCGTGTTCGGTCGCGCGCGAGGTCGTGGCGGTGCTCCGCAGGGAGGGGTGGCAGGGGCCGACGCTACGGTGTCGGAAGTGCTTGGGCCCGTGAGTGGTTTGGGGTGCTAAGACGCCCCAAAACGCTCACGGCCCACCTCCGCAACGGGACTCATCGCTGTCCGCCCTCAACCGCGTTCGGTGATGGTCCGCAGGGACTCCTTGAACTCGCGGTAGCGGGGCTCGGTGATCGCTTCGGCGTGCCGCCGTTCGATCGCGGCGATGATCCGGTCCGCCGCGCGCTGCTGGGCCAGCCCGCGCTCGGTCGGTACCACCAGCTTCGCCCGCCGGTCGGCGGGATCCGGCCGGCGTTCGACGTAGCCGAGCGCTTCCAGCTCGTCGATGATGGTGCCGATCACCTGCTTGTGTTGCCCCGAGAGCTGCACCAGCTCGCTCGCCCGCACGCCGGCCGGGTCCAAATAGGCCAGTACGGCGCCGTGGCGCGGGGTGAGGTCGGCGAATCCCTGATCGGCCAGCGCGTCGAACAGTTCCCGTTGCAGGGCGAGCAGCAGTCGGGCGCTCAGGGCCCCCAGATCGGGATCCGACGCCATCCGTTCGGCCCGCCGGTTGCGCTGCACTGCCACCTCACCAGCCGTCGTTGCTTGGGTTGTCCGCCAGTTTACGGGGCGCCCCAACGGGAACGGGCCCGGTGCGCTTGTGGCGCACCGGGCCCGTTCGGTAGTACCCGCCGGATCGGCAGGGGATCAGGAGCGGATCATCTTGCGCAGCACGTACTGCAGGATGCCGCCGTTGCGGTAGTAGTCCGCCTCGCCGGGGGTGTCGATGCGCACCTTGGCGTCGAACTCCACAGTGGAGCCGTCGGCCTTGGTCGCGGTCACCTTCACCGTCTGCGGCGTCTCACCCTCGTTGAGCTTGGTGATGCCCGCGAAGTCGAAGGTCTCCGTGCCGTCCAAGCCCAGTGACTTGGCCGACTGGCCCTCCGGGAACTGCAGCGGGATGACGCCCATGCCGATCAGGTTCGAGCGGTGGATGCGCTCGAAGGACTCGGCGATGACGGCGCGGACGCCCAGCAGCCGGGTGCCCTTGGCCGCCCAGTCGCGCGACGAACCGGAGCCGTACTCCTTGCCGCCGAGCACCACCAGCGGGATGTCCTGGGCGGCGTAGTTCTGCGCGGCGTCGTAGATGAACGCCTGCGGGGCGCCGTCCTGGGTGAAGTCCCGGGTGTAGCCGCCCTGCACGTCGTCAAGCAGCAGGTTGCGCAGCCGGATGTTGGCGAAGGTGCCCCGGATCATCACCTCGTGGTTACCGCGGCGGGAACCGTAGGAGTTGAAGTCCTTGCGGTCGATGCCGTGGTCGGTGAGGTACTTGCCCGCGGGCGAGTCCGGCTTGATCGCACCGGCCGGCGAGATGTGGTCGGTGGTGACCGAGTCGCCGAGCAGCGCGAGCACGCGGGCACCGGAGATGTCGGTGACCGGCGCCGGCTCCATCGCCATGCCCTCGAAGTACGGGGGCTTGCGCACGTAGGTGGAGTCCGCGGCCCACTCGAAGGTCTGGCCCTCCGGGGTCGGCAGCGACCGCCACCGCTCGTCGCCCTTGAAGACGTCCTCGTAGGACTTGGTGAACATCTCGTTGGTGATCGCCGAGTCGATGACGTCCTGGACCTCCTGCGGCGACGGCCAGAGGTCGCGCAGGAAGACCGGCTTGCCCTCGGTGTCGGTGCCCAGCGGGTCGTTCTCGAAGTCGAAGTCCATCGAGCCCGCGAGCGCGTAGGCGATGACCAGCGGCGGCGAGGCCAGGTAGTTCATCTTGACGTCGGGGTTGATCCGGCCCTCGAAGTTCCGGTTGCCCGACAGCACCGAGACCACCGACAGGTCGTTGTCCTGCACGGCGGCGGAGATCTCGTCCGGCAGCGGGCCGGAGTTGCCGATGCAGGTGGTGCAGCCGTAGCCGACCAGGTGGAAGCCGAGCTTCTCCAGGTACGGCCAGAGCCCGGCCTTCTCGTAGTAGTCGGTGACGACCTGCGAACCCGGGGCCATGGAGGTCTTCACCCACGGCTTGCGGGTCAGGCCCTTGTCCACGGCGTTGCGGGCCAGCAGCGCCGCGCCCAGCATCACCGACGGGTTGGAGGTGTTGGTGCAGGAGGTGATCGAGGCGATCACCACGGCGCCGTGGTCCAGCTCGAACTCGCCGAGCTCCTCCGAGGCGACCTTGACCGGCTTGGAGATCCGGCCGTTCGAGCCGTTGGCGGCCGAGACGACCTGCGGCGCGGACTCGTGGTGGGTGAGCGCCGGTGCGTCGCTGGCGGGGAAGGACTCCTCACCGGCCTCGTCGATCGCCTTGTCGTCGGCGGTCTCGACCTTGGCGTAGTCGGTCAGCGTGTGGCGGAACGACGGCTTGGCCTCGGCCAGCACGATGCGGTCCTGCGGACGCTTCGGGCCGGCGATCGACGGGACCACAGTGGACAGGTCCAGCTCGAGGTACTCGGAGTACTCCGGCTCGTGGTCCGCGTCGTGCCAGAGGCCCTGCTCCTTGGCGTAGGCCTCGACGAGGGAGACCTGCTCGGCGGAGCGACCGGTGAGCTTGAGGTACCGGACGGTCTCGTCGTCGATCGGGAAGATCGCGCAGGTGGAACCGAACTCCGGGCTCATGTTGCCGATGGTGGCGCGGTTGGCCAGCGGAACCGAGGCCACACCGGAGCCGTAGAACTCGACGAACTTGCCGACGACGCCGTGCTTGCGCAGCATCTCGGTGATCGTCAGCACCACGTCGGTGGCGGTGGCGCCGGCCGGGATCTCGCCGGTGAGCTTGAAGCCGACCACGCGCGGGATGAGCATCGACACCGGCTGGCCGAGCATCGCGGCCTCGGCCTCGATGCCGCCGACGCCCCAGCCCAGCACGCCAAGGCCGTTGACCATGGTGGTGTGGGAGTCGGTGCCGACGCAGCTGTCCGGGTAGGCCTGGCCGCCGCGGGCCATCACGGTGCGGGCCAGGTGCTCGATGTTGACCTGGTGCACGATGCCGGTGCCCGGCGGGACGACCTTGAACTCGTCGAAGGCGCCCTGGCCCCAACGCAGGAACTGGTAGCGCTCCTTGTTGCGGCCGTACTCGAATTCGACGTTGCGCTCGAAGGCGTCCGGCCTGCCGAACACGTCGATGATCACCGAGTGGTCGATCACCAGCTCGGCCGGGGCCAGCGGGTTCACCTTGGAGGTGTCGCCGCCGAGGTCGGCCACCGCCTCGCGCATGGTGGCCAGGTCGACCACGCAGGGCACGCCGGTGAAGTCCTGCATGATCACGCGGGCCGGGGTGAACTGGATCTCGGTGGCCGGCTCGGCCTTGGCGTCCCAGTTGGCGAGGGCCCGCACGTGGTCGGCGGTGATGTTCGCGCCGTCCTCGGTGCGCAGCAGGTTTTCCAGGAGGATCTTGAGGCTGTAGGGCAGCCGCTGCGCGCCGTCGACCGCGCTGAGCCGGAACACCTCGTAAGAGGCGTCACCGACGTTCAGCGTGCCGCGGGCGCCGAAGCTGTCCTTGCTCGCAGGTGCAGTCACGTTCAACTCCATCTCGCGACGGGCGCAAGTTCGGGAACGATTGCGAGTCTGGCGCACGTCAGACGAGCATGCGCGGGGACCCGCTCTCTTCGACGCTAACAGTACGCTTGTCCTGTATTCGTCCTCAACTAAGGGTCGGCAAACTATCGATCACATGTACCACGGCGTGCAAAACCGCGGGTTTTTCCGGCCTTCCCAGAGATTGGGACGGAAGTACAGAAAGCCGGTGTGGAGCCGTCGGAGCGACGTGTTTCGATTGGCGCATGCGCAACCTGACCGACAACGCGAAGTCCGCCGGTGTGGCGATCGCGATCGTCTCCGCGTTCTGCTTCGGCGGTTCCGGGCCGTTCGCGAAGCCGCTGATCACCGCGGGCTTCACCCCGTTGCAGGTGGCTTGGCTGCGGTTGGCGGGCGGCGCGTTGCTGATGCTGCCGTTCGTGATCCGCTACGCGCCCGCGGTGCGCCAGGTGCCGAAGTTGCTGGCCGGGTACGGGTTGTTCGCCATCGCCGGGGTGCAGGTCTTCTACTTCGCCGCGATCGCCACGGTGCCGGTCGGGGTGGCGCTGCTCATCGAGTTCCTGGGCCCGGTGATGGTGCTGGGCTGGATCCGGTTCGTCCGCCGCAAGCCGGTGACCCGCTCGGCGGCCATCGGCGTGGCGATCGCGATGGTCGGCCTGGCGTGCGTGGTGGAGCTGTGGTCCGGGCTGAGCTTCGACCCGATCGGCCTGCTGCTGGCGCTGGGCGCGGCGGGCTGCCAGGCCACCTATTTCTTGTTGTCCGACAGCGGACCGGAGGTCAACCCGTTCGCCCTCGCCGGCTTCGGGCTCGTGCTGGGCGCCGCGGTCGTCACGCTGCTCGCGCAGCCGTGGGAGCTGAACTGGGCGCTGCTGCTCGGGCAGGTCGAGCTGGCCGGGCACGAGTTCCCGGCGTTGTTCGCGGTCGGCTGGATCGTCGTGCTGAGCACGGTCCTGGCCTACCTGACCGGGATCGTCGCGGTGCGCCGCCTCTCGCCGCAGGTGGCCGGCGCGGTCGCGTTCCTGGAGCCGGTGGTCGCCACGGTGCTGGCGTGGGCGCTGCTCGCCGAGGCGCTGGGCCCGATCCAGCTGCTCGGCGGGGCGCTGATCCTCGTCGGCGCTTTCGTCGCGCAGCGCGCGGCACCGGCGAAGACCCAGGCCGCCGAGCTGGCAGGCGTGTAGGTCAGGCGGTGCGGATGGCCGACTTCACCAGGTGGATCAACAGGGTCTCGATGAGGGCGATGGCCACGCCGGTGAGGACGGTGGTGAGGAACTGGGGCATCGGTCTGCTTTCTCCCGCGGTTCTGCGTCGTTACGACCCGAATGTGCCCCGACCGGGTTAGCCGCTGTTGCGCTGGAGATGAAGCGCAGGTGAATCGAGCCAGAACAGTGCAGGTCAGGGGCTGTTCGGCGGCCACTTCTGCCACAGCAGCACCGCCAGTGTCGCCGCGATCGAAGTGCCGAGCGCGATGAGCCAGTGGTGCGGCAGGAGCGGGCTGCTGCCGAAGAACTGGCTGACGCCGGGTATCTGCACCAGCCCGACGAGGACCAGCGCCGATCCCACACCGGCGATGAGGACCAGCGGCGTGCGGCCGCGCACCGCGAGCGTCTGCGCCAGCTGCGCGGCCACCAGCGCGACCAGGCCGGTGGTGCGCGCCTGCGCCGCGGTGGACAGCGGGCGGGCCAGCATCCAGGCGAGCCCGGCGGCCCCGGCGGTGGCGGCCGCGCGGGCGGAGACGTCGCGGGCCAGCGCCGAGCCGAGCGAGGCCTCCGGGCCTTCTGCGAGGAGCTTCTCCGGGGTGGCGTGCGGTGGCGGCCGCACCGCGATCGCGATCGCCGGCATGATGTCGGTGAGCAGGTTGACCACCAGCAGCTGACGGGCGTTGAGCGAGGCGCCTGCGCTGACCAGGCCGGTGCCCAGCGCATATCCGATCTCGCCGAGGTTGCCGCCGAGCAGGATCGACAGCGCGTCGCGCACCGAGGTCCACATCGCCCGGCCTTCTACGATGCCGTCCGTCAGCGTCTCGATGCGGTCGTCGGAGACGACGAGGTCGGCCGCCTGCCGGGCCGCCGGCGTGGCGCGGGACCCGAATGCGATGCCCACCTGTGCGAGGTTGATCGCCGGTACGTCGTTCGCGCCGTCACCGGTCATCGCCACCACCCGGCCACCGGCCCGCAGCCGGCGCACGATGCGCGCCTTCTGCGCCGGGCTGACCCGGGCGAACACGGAGATCTTCGGCAGCTCGCCGGTGAGTTGTTCGTCGTCGAGCTGGTCCAGCTCCACTCCGGTCAGCACCCGCTTGTCGCCGAGCATGCCGAGTTCGGCGGCGATGGCTTCGGCGGTGCTGGGGTGATCGCCGGTGATCATGATGACGTCGACACCGGCGCCGCTGAGCTGCGCGACCGCCTCGGCGGCGGTCGGATGCACCGGATCGGCGAGGCCCAGAAGCCCGACGAACTCGAGCTCGTCCACATCGGACTCGGTGAGCCCGGGGCCTGCCGGCCCGGTGCGCTCGGCCACGGCCAGCAACCGGTAGCCCCGCAGCGCCAGCCGTTCGACCTCCGCGTCCACGTCGGCGCGCGCCTCGGCATCGAACGCACCGCGATCTCGCCAGCTGGTGCACCGGTCGAGCACGACCTCGGGCGCGCCCTTTACCGACAGCAGGCCACGGGTCCGCACCGCGTGGAAGCCGCGCGAGGGCTCGAACGGCAACTCGGCCAGCACGGCTCCATCGGCCGCGACGCCCGCCGCGCGGGCGCCGTCGAGCACGGCCCGGTCGGTGAGGTGCGGCAGCGGATGCTCGTCGTTCTGGCGAGGCGTGGCGCGCACCCCGGCGGCCACGATCTCCCGGTGCCCGTCGTCGAGGTCCTCAGTGGACTGACCGGTGCGGCCGTCGGACACCTGGCGCAGCGTGATCCGCCCCTGGGTGAGGGTTCCGGTCTTGTCGAAGCACAGCGCGTCGACGCGGCCCAGCGCTTCGATCGTCGCCGGACTGCGCACCAGGACGCCGCGCTTGGACAGGCGGCGCGCCGAGGCGAGCTCGGCGAGGGTGGCGACGAACGGCAATCCCTCCGGGACCGCCGCCACGGCCAGGCCCACTGAGCGCGCGACGGTCTGGCCCAGCGGGATGCCGCGCACCAGATCGGCGATGAACAGCACGCCGCCGGCGCCCACCGAGATCGGCAGCACGCGCTTGGTCAGCTCGCCCAGCCTGGCCTCGACGCCGCCGTCGTGCTCCCCCACGGTGCCCTGCGCGGTGCGCCCGAGCTCGGTGGACGTGCCGACGGCCACGACGACTCCGGTGCCGGAGCCGCTGGCGATGGCCGTGCCCTGGTAGAGCATGCACGCGCGGTCGGCGACCGCGAGCGCGGTCGTCGCCGCGATTTCCTTGGTGACCAGCTGAGATTCGCCCGTGAGGCTGGACTCGTCGACCTCCAGGGCCTCGACCGCCAGCAGCCGGCAGTCCGCCGGCACCCCGTCACCGGCTCGCAGCTCGATCACATCGCCGGGCACGAGCTGGTCGGCGGGCACCAGTTGCGCGATCCCGTCACGCCGCCGGCGAGCGGGCATCTGGCCGGCTTCGAGCAGCCGCGTCAGCTCGCGGTCGGTGGCGACCCGCTGAACGCCGTCGACCAGCGCGCTGGCCAGCAGCACGCCGCCGATCAGCGCGGCGTCGATCATCGATCCCAGGCCCGCCGAGATGACCGCGCCCGCTCCGAGCACCGGGGTGATCGGGGTGATCAGGCCTTCCACGGTCGCTCCGGCCACGGTCGGCGGCACCCGGCCGCCGTCGTGCGGCTGGTGCCGGGAGGCGGCGGCCGATTCGCTGAGCCCCTGCTCGGAACTGGATAACGTGGACAGCACCGCCGACGGAGGCATCGCGTGCCAGGGGGTGCGCTCCCGGGGAACCGGGGGAGCGCGGTTCGCCGCGGACATCCCGGCCCAGGTACCCGTGATGAAGGCGGCCAGCGTCGCGGCGTGCATCGGCATCGAGGCCCGCGCGGGCGCGCCGAGCGCCGGGCCGAACGCCGCGAACAGCGCCGCGATGCAGGAGCCGGCCACCGACAGCATCGTGGCGTGAAGGCTGGCGCGGCGGGCGTTCTCGGTCGCTGCCAGCAGCATGTGCGCCACATCGGCTCTCGAGCACAGCACGTCGGCACCCCACGGCTGTGCGTCCATTCTGGACAGTCCGATGCCGACGTCCGCGGCGGCCAGCGCGGAGTGCGCGCGGTCCGACACGACGGCCACGACGGCACCGTCCTCCTGCAGCCGCCGCACCGAACGGGCCAGGTTGTTGCCACCGGCGACGAGCCGGTCCAGCGGCAGCCGCTGATCCAGCCGGGTGCCGATTCCGGCCGCCGCCGCCGCCGATCCGTTGGCGCGCGCGGCCTCCACCAGCGCCTCCGCCAGCGGATCGAGTTCGTCGGCGACGCTCACCAGGGCGACCATCGTGGACTTGTGGTTCAGCGCCAACACCGTTGCGCCGCGCGAAGATTCGGCCTCGGCGACGCCGCGGGCGGCGTCCGGAAGGCTGTCCGGCAGCGGCGCGGTCGACCACTCGCCGCGGACCTGCTCGGCCAGCGGGTCCCGGGGATCGACGAGTTCGCTGGCGCGGGCGAACAGCCCCGCTGCGTCGGCCTCCGGGTCCAGCGGGATCACGGCGTCCAGGACACGGCGACCGGTGAGCAGGATCGACGCGTCGAACACGACGGTGTCGACCCGGTCCAGTCGTCGCAACGCGTCGGGTTCCAGCACGAGCCCGCCGCGCGCCGAGATCACGGTGGTCAGGTGGGTGGCGAAGGCCTCGCGACCGGCCTTCGCCGGACGCGGGACACCGGCCAGCAGCGCCGCGAGGGCGCGCTGCGGGTTGTGCGACGCGGCGAGGACGGTGCCGTATCCGGCCAGTGCCATTCCGCCGGAAACGTTGGCGACCCGCTCGACCGGACCGTTCGGAATCGGGCGCGGGCGAGCGGGGACCTCCACCGGATCGCAGCGGTGCACGGCCGCGGCCTGCTCCCACTGCTGCCAGGCCTGGTTCCGTGCGATCGCCTCGCGAGACGCGCAGAACCGCCCGCACATGTCGGTGAGCACGCCCAGTGGGCGACGGGCCAGGCCGTGCGAAATGGCACCGCCCAGCGCCAACGTGGTGTCGACCGGGGCGCGGCCGAGCTTGCGCTCCAACCCGCCACGCATCCACGGCACCGAGTCCACCAGCGACACCGCGGCGGGAACCAGCGGCGACACGGCCCGCACCGGCAGCAACGCGCCGACGGCGGAATAGCCGAGCCCGGCCACGCCCGCGATCAGGGCGCCCACGTCGCGGAGCACGGCCCCGGCGTTGCCCGGGTGCGTCGCGCTGCGCGGCGACATCGGTTCGCCGTCCAAGCCGTGATCGGCCTCGGCGTCCGCGATCACGCGGGCCAGCGCCGCGATGTCCACGACCTCCGGATCATGCGCGACCACCACGCGGCCCAACACGCCGTTGACCTCGGCGCTGCGCACCCCGTCGACCTCGAGCAACCGCTGCTCGACGTCGCGCGCCGCGGCCTCGGTGCCAGGCCGGTGCACCCCTCTCATCTCCAGGTGGCTGCGGTGGCGGCCGGCCCACACCCGCCGATCGGCCGGGGAGGCGGCCGCCGTGCGCGCCGCGCGCATCACCGGCGTGACGACCTCGGCGGCCTTCGACAGGAGCCAACCCAGCGGCATCGGGGAATCCTTCGCGATCAGGCCTCGCTGATCTCTTTGTGCACGCTGCGCTGGATGAGCGCGTTGCCGATGCCGATCGCCGCGGCCACCGGCCACTCGATCAGGCTGAACGCGGCCGCCACGGTCAGCCCGCCGTAGAACAGCGCCTGGTCGCGGGAGGGCAGCTGACCGCGCACGGTGTCGACAGCCGACGCCAGTTCCTTGCGGCCGGGAATCCCCGGGAGCTCGGGCAGCCGGACCTCGGTGGTGTGGAGCTCCGCCGTGACGTAGGGCAGGGTGATCGCCGTGCCGCCACGCGCCCGGCCGGACCTGGTCGCGGGCTGCCTGCGAGTGCGGTGCGAGGTGCCCGAACTCGTCGACGAGGTGCTCGAGCTTGTCGTGGTGGCCATTGGGGCACCCCCTCCTCCGGAACTGCAACCATTCAGGCTACGCCGGACGTCAGATCCTCATTAACCCGTTCGATCCCGTTGAAATACCCCGATCCGCGCGGACGAATCTCGGTGCCCGGAAGTTCAGGCGGCGGAAACGCGATCGAGTGCCGCCGACCGGTAGCGGCGGGCGATCAGGTCGATCACGCTCGGGTGCGCGCCGATCGGCTCGGCGACGCCGGCCACCGGCAGCTCCGCGAGCCGCCGGTGGAACAGCCCGGGCGCCAGCAGGTACGGCGCGATGAAGTCCGCCGGGCCGCAGACGTCGGCGGTCGCGGGCGAGGCGGTGGTGACGTAGCTCGGCGTCAGCCACCGGCCTGCGCGGCGGCCGAGCAGCCGCGCCGCGGTACGCACATCGGCCAGCGCCCGCTCGTCCGACGAACCGGCCGCGGCGAACGCGATCCGGTCGCCGGGCCGCCACCCGGAGGCGACCAACCGCCGCAGCATCGCCTCGACGATCTCCGGAGCCGGGCCCAGCGGAGCGCATATCGCCACGTCCTCGCGCCCGGTCGGGGCGATCTGCTCCGGCAGGTCGGTGCGCACGTGGTAGCCGGCCGCGAGGAACGCGGGCAGCGCAACCACCGGCCCGTCACCGGCCTCCTGCAGGGCCTCCGCGACGGTCGGGCCGATCACGTCCACGTACGCGACGTGCACCGGCACCCGCAGGCGGGCGGCCGCGGCGTCGGCGAGGCGTTCGACCACCCGCGGCCCGGCGGGATCGCGGGTGCCGTGGGCGACCAGCAGCAGCGGGGGAGTCAGGGTTGCGGATCTGCGCATCGCGGGGCGTTCCTCATCGGTTCCAGCGGAAGTCGGTATCCGCGCTTGATCACGGTCTGCACCAGCTCCGGCGCCCCCAGCGCGGCCCGCAGCCGCGCGACGGCCTGCTCCACGGCGTGCTCGTCCGCCGGGTTCCCGGCGCCGTTCAACGCCTCGGCCAGACTGCGCCGCGACACCACCCGGCCAGGCCGTTCGGCGAGCGCCCGGAGCAGCGTCTTCCCTTGCGGCGAAAGCGGTTTCACCACGCCGTCGACGACGGCGGCGTGCCCGCGCACCTGCAGTTCCCGGCCGCCGACCGGCAGCGTCGGCGCCCGGCTCGGCAGCGCGTCGCACAGCGAGCGCACCAGCGCACCGATGCGGAACCGCTTCGGGATCACCGCGGGCACGCTGTGATCGGCCAGCGGCGCGTGCGTCACCGGCCCGACGCAGGCGACCAGGACCGGCCCGCGCAGGGCATCGAGCAGGTCGCCCTGGCAGCGCCGTTCGGCGGCCAGCGACAGCAGGCTGGCCGCCGCGGGCGCGCTGGTGAACGTCACCGCGTCGACCTCCCGCGCGCACACCGAGGTCAGCAGGTTGTCCAGCGCGGTGATGTCGGCGGGTGCGGTCCAGCGGTACACCGGGATCTCGATGACCTCCGCGCCCGCGCACTGCAGCGCCTCGACGAAGTCGGGCAGCGGCTGGCCGTGCAGCTGCACCGCCACCCGGATCCCGTCCAGCGGCTGGTCGAGCAGGTGTTCCAGCAGCTCCGCCGAGGACTCCGAGGTCGGCGACCACGGATCGGGCAGCCCGGCGGCGCGGACCGCTCCGCGCGCCTTCGGCCCGCGGGCCAGCAGTTGCGCGGGGCGCAGCGCGTCGAGCAGCTCGGCGCCCACGCCCCAGCCTTCGGCCGCCTCGATCCAGCCGCGGAACCCGATACCGGTGGTCGCCACGACCACGTCCGGCGGGCCGGCGACGCAGTCCTGGCTCGCGCGACGCAGCTCCGCGTCGTCGGCCAGCGGCAGGATCCGCAGCGCGGGGCCGTGCACGACCCGAGCGCCGCGGCGCTCCAGCAGGGAACCGAGCTCGTCGGCCCGTCGCGCCGCAGTCACCGCGACGGTGTAACCAGCGAGTTCGTCGATCAAGGGACGGCGACCTCCACCACGTCGGCCCGGCGCCGCACCGGGTACACCGGCAGCCGCGCGCCCGGATCGTCCAGGCACAGCCCGGTCCGCAACGAGAAGACCTGCTTGAGCATCGGCGAGGCGACCGTGGGTTCGCCGTCGCGATCGCCGACGATGCCGCGGCTCATCACGCCGGCCCCGCAGAACGGGTCCACGTTGCCGACGGCGAACAGCTCGTCGTCGCGGGTGCGGAACAGTGCCACCGGTTGGTCGCTGATCAGCGCGGGCAGCCCGAACTCGGGCGGCAGCAGGTCGAGTTCGCAGATCTGTTGCCAGTTCACGTGAGCACCTCCTGGTTCGGGATGGCGGGCATCGGAAGCGCGACCGGGCCGGGCCGGATCTGGCCGCGCTCCTCGACGAACCGGATCGTCGGATCCGGCGCGTCGGGTGCGTTGACGAAGGACACGAAGCGGGCGAGCTTGCCGGGATCAGCCAGTACTCCGGCCCACTCGTCGGAGTAGTTCTCGACGTGGCGGTGCATCGCGGCCTCCAGCTCGTCGGCGATGCCGAGGGAGTCCTCGACGACCACCTCCCGCAGGTGGTCGAGCCCGCCGTCCAGCGCCTCCAGCCACGCCGAGGTGCGCTGCAGCCGGTCGGCCGTGCGCACGTAGAACATCAGGAACCGGTCGATGATCCTGATCAGCCGCTCGTCGTCGAGGTCGGCGGCCAGCAGCTCGGCGTGCCGCGGGGTGAAGCCGCCGTTGCCGCCGACGTAGAGGTTCCAGCCCCTGTCGGTGGCGATCACGCCGAAGTCCTTGCCGCGCGCCTCGGCGCACTCGCGGGCGCAGCCGGAGACGCCGGCTTTGATCTTGTGCGGCGCCCGCAGGCCCCGGTAGCGCAGTTCCAGCCGGATGGCCATGCTCACCGAGTCCTGCACGCCGTAGCGGCACCAGTCGTTGCCGACGCAGGACTTCACGGTGCGCAGTGCTTTTCCGTAGGCGTGGCCGGATTCGAACCCGGCGTCCACCAGCCGCCGCCAGATCAGCGGCAGCTGCTCCACCCGGGCTCCGAACAGGTCGATGCGCTGCCCGCCGGTGATCTTGGTGTAGAGGCCGAAGTCCTTGGCGACCTCGCCGAGCACGATCAGCTTCTCCGGGGTGATCTCGCCGCCGGGCACCCGGGGCACCACCGAGTAGGTGCCGTTGCGCTGCATGTTGGCCAGGAACCGGTCGTTGGTGTCCTGCAGCCCGGCCTGCTCGCCCTCGAGGATGTGGCCGTGGCCGAGGCTGGCCAGGATGGAGGCGACGGCGGGCTTGCAGATGTCGCAGCCGCGACCGCTGCCGTGCCTGCCGATCAGCTCGGAGAACGAGCCGATCCCGGTGGCCTGGGCGATCTCGAACAGTTCCGCGCGGGACTGCGGGAAGTGCTCGCACAGCGCCTTGGAGGCGGTCACGCCGCATTCGGCGAGCAGGTTCTTCAGCATCGGCACGCACGAGCCGCAGCTGGTGCCGGCCTTCGTGCAGCCCTTGATGCCGGGCACGTCGGTGAGCCCCTGCCCGGTGATCGCCGTCGTGATGTCCTCTTTGGACACGTTGTTGCAGGAGCACACCGTCGCGTCGCCGGGCAGCGCGCCGGCGTCGATGCCGGAACCGGCGGGCAGCAGTAGTTGTTCCGGCGGAGCGGGCAGTTCGCGGTCGATCAGCGGCCGCAGCACCGAGTAGGCGCTGGCGTCGCCGACGAGGACGCCGCCGAGCAGGATCCGCGCATCGTCGCTGAGCACGAGCTTGGCGTAGGTGCCCGCGGCGTTGTTGGCGTAGACGACCTCCAGGGCGCCGTCGGTCTGGCCGTGGGCGTCGCCGAAGCTGGCGACGTCGACGCCGAGCAGCTTGAGCTTGGTGGACAGGTCAGCGCCTGGGAAGGCCCCGTCGCCGAGGGCGAGGAGCTGCTCGGCGACGCCCTCGGCCATGCTGTAGCCGGGCGCGACCAGGCCGTAGCAGCGGCCTTCCACCGCGGCGCATTCGCCGATGGCCCAGATGTTCTCGTCGCTGGTGCGGCAGCTCTCGTCGACCAGGAACCCGCCGCGTTCCGCGCGCGCCAGCCCGGCGAGCTCCGCGAGCTCGTCGCGGGGCCGGACGCCTGCGGAGAACACGACGACGTCGGTTTCGATCACGGTGCCGTCGGCCAGCGTGACGCCGCGGACGCGGCCGTCGCCGTCGATGGACTTCGTCGCGGCACCGCAGTGAATGGTCAGGCCGAGATCGCCGACGAGCCGGCCGAGCACCTGACCGCCGCCCTCGTCGACCTGCAGCGGCATCAGCCGCGGCGCCATCTCCACGACGTGCGCGCGCATGCCCAGCAGCCGCAGCGCGTTCGCGGCCTCCAGGCCGAGCAGGCCGCCGCCGATGACGACGCCGGGCTCGCCTTCGGTCGCGGCGGCGCGGATCGCGTCGAGGTCCTCGATGGTGCGGTAGACGAAGCAGCCGTCGAGGTCATGGCCGGGCACCGGCGGCACGAACGGCCGCGAGCCGGTGGCCAGCACCAGCGCGTCGTAGCACAGCTCGGAACCGTCCGATGTGGACACCGTGCGGGCCGCCCGGTCGATGCCGGTCGCGGCGGTTTCCAACCGCAGGTCGACCAGCGGATCGTCCAGCAGCTCGTGGCCGGCCAGGCTGAGGTCCTCGGCGCTCTTGCCGTCCAGGTAGGACGACAGCGCCACCCGGTCGTAGGCGGGCCGGGGTTCCTCGCCGAGGACGACGATCCGCCAGGTGTCGCCCGCGTCGCGCTCCCGGAGCGTTTCGACGAGCCGGTGTCCGACCATGCCGTGGCCGACGACGACAAGCGTGCGGGTCATGCCGCGCCCTCCTTCTGGTGTTCGATGCGGTCGGCCAGCGCGCCGCAGATGCGGCCGACGTCGTCGACGCAGCCGCCGCAGCCGGTGGTCGCCCGCGTTGCCCTGGCCAGCTCGGGTACCGAGCGGGCGCCGCCCTGCCAGGCGGTGGTCAGGGCCTTCTTGGTCACGTTGTTGCAGCGGCAGATCACCGCGTCGTCGGGCAGCTCGGCGGGCGCGCCCGGCACGGCGGCCGGAGTGCCCAGCAGCAGCGCGAGGCGGTCGGTGGGCACCGGCAGGTCGCGGTCGTGCAGCTGGCTGACCGCCGCGATCGCCTCCGGGAAGCCGAACAGCACCGCGCCGGTGATCCGCTCCTCGCGCAGCGCGAGCTTCGCGTAGCGGCCGCGGGCCGGGTCCGACAGCGTCACGACCTCGGCGTCCGTGCTTTCGAGGCAGCCGACCGAGCCGATCGAGGCGAGGTCGATGCCGCGGGCCTTGAGCCGGGTGACGGTGCGGGTGCCGCGGTAGCGCGCGTCGCCGCCGGCGAGCAACTCCGCCAGCGCGTCGGCCTGCTCCCAGGCCGACGCGATCAGGCCGGACGCCTCGCCGTCGTGCTCGGCGCAGTCGCCGATGGCGTGGATGCGCGCATCGCCGGTGCGCAGCCGGTCGTCGACGACGATCCCGTGCCGCACCGGCAACCCGGCCCGCACCGCCAGCCCGGTTTCGGCGGTGACTCCGGTGCACGCCACGACGAGGCTCGCCGGCACGACGTCGCTGCTGTCCAGGATGAGCCGGCCGCGCCGGTAGGCGATCGCCCGGCGACCCAGCCGGAGCTCGACGCCGAGCTTGCCCAGCCGCTCGGCGAGCAGCCGCCCGCCGACGTCGTCGAGCTGCCGGTCCATCAGGTGCGGATTCGGATGCACCAGCGTCACTTCGTGCCCGCGCGCCAGCAGCGCCCGCGCCGCCTCGACACCGAGGATCCCGCCGCCCAGCACCGCGACCGGGCCCGCGGCGGAGCCGATCCGCGCGCAGTCGGCGAGCGTGCGCAACGCCTGGAGGCGGTCGCCGTCCAGCCCGGGGATCTCGGGCAGTCGCGGGCGGGAGCCGGTGGCCAACACGAGCACGTCGTACGGGTGCTCGTCGCCGGTGTCGGTGCGCACCACGCGCCGGGCGCGGTCGATGTCGGTGGCGGTGACCCGCAGGTGCACCTCGGCGTCCACAGTGGGCAGAGCCACGGTGGCGGGAGTCAGCGTCCGGTCCAGGACCGCGCCGAGCAGAACCCGGTTGTAGGCGGGGTGTTCCTCGCGGCCCAGCACCGTGATCGGGCCGGTGTGGCCGTGCGCGCGCAGCCGCTCGACCAGCCGGTGCGCGGCAGGCCCGTTGCCGACGACGACGATGCGGTTCATCGGGCGACCACCTCCTCGGCGGGTTCGATCCGGACGGCGCTGACCTTGAACTCCGGCATCCGGCTGCGCGGGTCCAGCGCGCCGCCGGTGAGCAGGTTGGCGCGCCCGGAGCCGGGGAAGTGGAACGGCAGGAACACGGTGTCGGTGCGCATCGTGGCGACGATCCGCACGCGCGCCAGCGCGCTGCCGCGCGGCGACGTGACCCGGGCGAGGCCGCCTTCGGCGACGCCGGCCCGGTCGGCGGTGTCCGGGTGGATCTCCACGAACGCCTCGGCGGCCGCCTCGTTGAGCTCGGCCACCCGCCGCGTCTGCGCCCCGGACTGGTACTGCGCCAGCACCCGGCCGGTGGTGGCGGTCAGCGGGAACGCCTCCCCTGGCGTTTCGGCCGGGTCGCGGTGCTCCACGGCGGCGAACCGGGCCAGCCCGTCGGGATGCGCGAAGCCGTCGAGGAAGAGGCGCGGCGTGCCGGGATGTTCCGGATCCGGGCAGGGCCAGTGCAGGGCCTCGCCTGCGTCGAGACGGTCGTAGGTGACGCCGCTGTAGTCGGCCTTGCCGCCGGCCGACGCGCGGCGCAGCTCCTCGAAGACCTCTCGGGGCGAAGTGGGGTAGCGGTGGCCGGGCTCGCCGAGCCGCACCGCCAGGCCGTGCAGCACTTCGAGGTCGCTGCGGGCGTGGCCGGGCGGCACCTGCAGCCGGCGGCGCCGCAGGATGCGGCCTTCGAGGCTGGTCATGGTGCCCTCTTCCTCGGCCCACTGCGTCACCGGCAGCACCACGTCGGCCATCTCCGCCGTTTCCGAGGGCACGAAGTCGGCCACCACCAGCAGGTCCAAAGTGGACATCCGGTTGACGATGTGGCCGGCGTTGGGCGCCGAAACCGCCGGGTTGGAGCCGAAGACCAGCAGCGCCCTGGGGCCGTCGGCGCTGCCCAAGGCGTCGAGCAGCTCGTAGGCGCTGCGGCCCGGGCCGGGCAGCACCTCGGGCAGCACGCCCCAGACCTCGGCCACGTGCGCCCGCGCGGCGGCATCGGTGATCATCCGGTATCCGGGCAGCTGGTCGGCCTTCTGGCCGTGCTCGCGCCCGCCCTGCCCGTTGCCCTGCCCCGTCAGGCAGCCGTAGCCGCGACCGGGGCGGCCCGGCAGGCCGAGCGCGAGGGCGAGGTTGATGAACCCGGACACGGTGTCGACGCCCTTGCTGTGCTGCTCGGCACCGCGACCGGTGAGCACGTAGGCGCTTTCGGCCTCGGCGAGCATCCGCACCGCCTGCCGCTGCGCGGTCACCGGAACCCCGGTGACCCGCTCGACGCGCTCCGGCCACCAGGTCATCGCCCGCTGCCACGCCGCGTCGAAACCCGTGGTCCGGGACCGGATGTAGGCGGTGTCGGCCCAGCCGTCGACCACGGCGATGTGCAGCAGCCCGAGCACCAGCGCCAGGTCGGTGCCCGGCGCGGGCCGCAGGTGCAGCGCGGCGCGTTCGGCCGTCGCCGTGCGCCGGGGATCGATGACCACGAGCTGCGCGGCACTCAGGTGCTGCATCAGCGGCGGCATGGTCTCGGCCGGGTTCGCCCCGGCCAGCAGCACCACGTCGGCTCCGCCGAGATCGGTGACCGGGAACGGCAGCCCCCGGTCGACGCCGAAGGCGGCGTTTCCGGCGGCCGCGGCCGAGGACATGCAGAACCGGCCGTTGTAGTCGATCTGGCTGGTGCCCAGCGCCAGCCGCGCGAACTTGCCGAGCAGGTAGGCCTTCTCGTTGGTCAGCCCGCCGCCGCCGAACACCCCGACCGCGTCCGGCCCGTGCTCGCGCCGGATCCGGTCGATGCCGGTGGCGACGGTCTCCAGCGCGGTGTCCCAGTCGACCGGCACGAGCTCGCCGCCGCGGCGCACCAGCGGGTTCCGCAGCCGGTCCGGGACGTCCAGCAGGGCCGGAGCGGTCCAGCCCTTCTGGCACAACCCGCCCCGGTTCACCGGGAAGTCCGTCGGCCGCACCGATACGCCGCGTCGTTCCCGCGTCAGCTGGGTGCCGCACTGCAAGGCGCAGTAGGGGCAGTGGGTGGCAACGGTCCGGATGTCAGGCACGACCGACCTCGGCTTTCGACGGCTCCTGGGCCGGTCGCGGCGCGGCCGTGCTCTTGAGCGCACCGCGCAGGTACACGGCCCAAGTGACGAGCCCGCAGACCACGTAGTAGCCGAGGAAGGTCGTCAGGGCGGCATCGCCGCTGGCGGCCGCGCCGCCGTAGGAGGCCCGGAAGGCGAGGTTGATGCCCACGCCGCCGAGCGCGCCGATCGCGCCGGCGATCCCGATCACCGCGCCGGACATCCGCCGGGCCCGGGCGAACGCCGCGACGGCCTCGCCGCCATCGGTCACGTCGTCCTCGGCCTCCTTGGCGAAGATCGCGGGGATCATCTTGTAGGTCGAGCCGTTGCCGATGCCGGTCAGCACGAACAGCACGATGAACGCCGCGACGTAGAGCGCGAAGGAGCCCTGCGACGACGCGACCAGCAGCACGCCGGTGCCCGCCGTCATGCCGACGAAGGCCCAGAGCGTGACCCGGGCACCGCCCAGCCGGTCGGAGAGCCAGCCGCCGAAGGGCCGGGACACCGAACCCATCAGCGGCCCGAGGAAGGTCCAGCTCGCGGCCTGCAGCGGGGTGAAGCCGAACTCGGTCTGCAGCACCAGGCCGAAGGCGAAGCTGTAGCCGATGAACGAACCGAACGTTCCGATGTAGAGGAACGAGATCCACCACGTGTGCTTGTTCGCGGCGGCCTCGCGCAACGCGCCGGGGCGCGCCCGCACCGCGTCCACGTTGTCCATGAACAGCGCCGCGCACAGGGCTGCCACCACGACCAGCGGCAGGTAGATCGCCGCGACGTAGGACGGGTGGGTGCCACCGGCGGTGGCGATCACCAGCAGGCCGACGACCTGGATCGCCGCCACGCCGAGGTTGCCGCCGCCGGCGTTGAGCCCCAGCGCCCAGCCCTGGTGGCGCTGCGGGTAGAAGGTCGTGATGTTCGTCATCGACGAGGCGAAGTTGCCGCCGCCGACCCCGGCCGTGGCGCCGATCAGCATGAACACCCACAGCGGCGTGCCCGGCTGCTGCACGAAGTGGAACGCCAGCGCGGTCGGCACCAGCAGGACCGCGGAGCTGAAGATCGTCCAGTTGCGGCCGCCGAAGCGGGTCACCGCCGCGGCGTAGGGCAACCGCAGCACGGCGCCCACCAGGTTCGGGGTGACCACCAGCAGGAACTTCTCGGCCGCGGTGAACGGCAGGCCGATGCTCGGCGACATGAACAGCACCAGCACCGACCAGATGCTCCAGACGGAGAAGCCGATGTGCTCCGAGAGGATCGAGAAGATCAGGTTCCGCCGCGCCACGCGCTTGCCGGTGGATTCCCAGAACCGCTCGTCCTCGGGATTCCAGCCCTCGATCCAGCGGCCGCTGCGGGCTTTGGCTCTCGCGGTCAACTCGGCTCCTCTCGTCGGGTTGCTCCGAAGGTAGGAACCGGGTGTTTCGAGCGGGCGCGCCGATCGTTACCACGATGCAAACCAGCCTTCACACGCCCAGCTCCGGGCGGTGTGAGCAGCCGAACGGCGCCCGAGGACTCCTCGGCCGGTCGGCCCATGGCACCGTGGAGTCGTGATGCAGCGAGGCACGGCCGACGGCGCGAGCGACGGCACGAACCGGCGGCGAGCCCGCGAACTGTTCGGCGGCGCGCGCCGGATCACCGCCCTCACCGGCGCGGGGGTGTCGACGGCCTCCGGAATCCCGGACTTCCGCGGTCCCAACGGCGTGTGGACCAAGAACCCGGCCGCCCAGCGGCTCAGCGACATCGACAGCTACGTCGCCGATCCGCAGGTCCGCGAGCAGGCGTGGCGCAGCCGGGCCGAACACCCGGCCTGGAGCGCCGAGCCCAACGCCGCCCACCGCGCCTTCGTGGACCTCGACCGCTCCGGGCGGCTGGGCGCGCTGCTGACGCAGAACATCGACGAACTGCACCAGCGCGCCGGCCTGGACCGCGACCGGGTCCTGGAGCTGCACGGCACGATCTTCAATACGGTGTGCCTGGACTGCGGCGCGACCGGCCCGATGAGCGCCGCGCTGGAACGGGTGGCGGCCGGCGAGCCGGACCCGCCCTGCCGGTCCTGCGGCGGCATCCTCAAGTCGGCGACCGTCTCCTTCGGGCAGTCCCTGGATCCCGACGTCATGCGCAGCGCCCAGCGCGCGGCGCTGAACTGCGACCTGTTCGTCGCGGCCGGCACCTCGCTGACGGTGCACCCGGCGGCGGGCTTCGTGGAGCTGGCCGTCAAGGCGGGCGCGGCGCTGGTCATCTGCAACGCCGAGCCGACCCCGTACGACGACGCGGCATCGGCGGTGCTGCGCGAGCCGCTGGTCGAGGTGCTGCCGGAGCTGGTCGCGGCGCCGCTGATCGACTCGCCGAACCCGCTGCGCACCTGGGGCGATCCCAGCACCTGGGGATGAACGTCCCCCCATCGATGTGACACGAGTGGCTGATGTTGCACGTGTCGTGATCGTGTCGAGTGGTGCAATCGGGACAGGAGTGGCAAAGTTCGTGGCCGTCGTGTGACTCCATTAGGCCCAATGATCGACCGCCGATCGGGCGTACCAGCTGGAGGTGACGGTCGTGTCGCGATCCCGAGGACTGCTCCGCGCGCGGAGCATTGCCGCGATCACGCTGCTGACGGCAGTCGGCCTGGCGGCGTCCGGCAGCGCCCTCGCGGTGCCGCCCCCGCCGCCCAACCCGAGCGACGCGGAGATCAACTCCGGCCGCGCGACGGCGCAGAACACGGCGGGCCAGGTGGGGGAGCTGGCCAACCGGCTCGCCGAAGCGGAGTCGCAGCTGATCGGCCTGCAGTCCCAGGTCGAGCTCAAGATGGAAGACGCGAACAAGGCGCGGGTCGACCTCGGCCGCGCCGAACGCGCCTACGACGACGCCCGCCGCGCCGCCGACGCAGCCGGTGCGGAGGCCGACGCCGCCGCCCAGCAGATCGAGCAGCAGCGCAAGCGGCTCGACGAGTTCGCGGCCAGCAGCTACCGGCAGGGCAGCGCGGTCGGCTCGGCCACGGCCTTCATCGGCTCGAAGAACCCGCAGGACGTGCTCGACCGCGCGGTGTTCCTGGACGCGATCAGCGAAACCCAGCTCGACGTCATGGACGATCTGGAGACGGCGCGGATCGAGAAGGTCAACAAGGACTCGCTGACCCGGGCGGCCCTGCAGGACGCGGAGGCGAAACGCCTCGCCGCCGATGAGGCGCGCAGCGCCGCGGAGGCCGCGGAGCAGGCGGCCATCACGGCGCAGGCGACGCAGGCGGAGCAAGCGCGCCGGCTGGAGGCGGACAAGGCGGGCGTGGAAGCGCAGCTCACCGAGGCGCGCTCCCACGTGGCGGGCCTGGAAGCGCAGCGCGGCCGGTACGAGAGCTGGCAAGCGGCGAAGCAGCGCGAGGAGGAGGCCGCCGCGCAAGCGGCCGCGCAGGCCACGTCGAGCAGCGCAGCCGCGCCGGCGGCGGACGCGGTCACGCGGCCGAGCGGGCGGTCGGTGGAAGTGGTCATCGGGCGGGCGCTGTCCCAGCTCGGCGTGCAGTACGCGTGGGGCGGCGGGACTTCGCGAGGCCCGTCGCGGGGCATCCGGGACGGGGGAGTCGCGGACTCCTATGGCGACTACGGCAAGGTCGGGTTCGACTGCTCGGGCCTGATGATCTACGCCTTCGCCGGTGCCGGCGTCGGCCTCGACCACTACAGCGGCTACCAGTACCAGTCCGGCCGCCGGGTTCCGGTGTCGCAGATACGGCGCGGCGACATGCTGTTCTGGCAGGACGGCGGCCGGATCCACCACGTGGCGTTGTACCTGGGCAACGGCAAGATGGTCGAGGCGCCGTACTCGGGCTCGCGGGTCCGTGTCACCGCCGTCCGCTACGGCGGCATCGCCCCGTACGCGGTCCGCATGCTCTGACGCGCCGGACGCGGTCCGGTTGGCCGTGGGTTTCGGTCGGCTGGAAGCATTGCGCGGCGTGGCGGTGGAATTCGCGGCACTGGTGCTAGCGGGCGGTCGGGCGCGTCGGCTCGGCGGCGTGGACAAGGTCCTGCTGCCGGTCGGAGGCCGGTCGTTGCTGGATCGCACCCTCGACGCCGTGGCGGCGGCGGATCCGGTGATCGTGGTCGGGCCGCCGCGGGCGACGGCCAGGGCGGTCGAGTGGACTCTGGAGGAGCCGCCGGGCGGCGGCCCGCTGGCGGGCGTGCAAGCCGGGTTGCGGAAGCTGCCGGCGTCACCGCGGCTGGTCGCGGTGCTCGCCGGAGACCATCCGCACTTGGTGCCGGCGACGATCTCGCGCCTGCTGGACGCGCTGCGCGCCGACCCCGGAGCCGCCGGAGCGGTGCTGGCCGACGACGCGGGCCAACCGCAATGGCTGGTGGGGGTGTGGCGGACCGCCGCGCTTCGCGAGGCGATGCCCGCGGAGGTGCGCAACGGCTCGATCCGCTCCGCGCTTGCGCCGCTGGCCCCGCTGCTGATCCCCGCCGCCGGGGCGGAAGCATCCGATGTGGACACGCCGGAAGACCTCGACCGGGCCCGCGAAACCCGAAGACCTGAGTGAGTGGCGCGACCTGCGGGGGCGAGGCTCATTTGGTTTATAGTATCTATAGCTTCAGTGAAGAGTGAAATTAACCGCTTCACAGCGGTCATACCGGGAGTGCGGTTGGGTGTGCGTGGGGCATTGCCCCCGCGCGAGCCTGCGATCGGCACGTGTCAGGATCTTGATCGGCCGAGAACGGCCGCATCGACGACAGGAGGCTGGGAGAAGTGACCGAGGCCGGCAACGGTGAGAGCGGGGGCGCCGGAGCCGCGGCGGCGCGCCCGGCGGACCAGGTGAGCACCCCGGCGCGGGACGCGCAGCTGCTGGAGCGCACCGTCTTTGAGGTCAAGCGTGTGATCGTCGGCCAGGACCGGCTCGTCGAGCGGGTGCTGACCGGGCTGCTGGCCAAGGGCCACATCCTGCTGGAGGGCGTGCCCGGCGTCGCCAAGACGCTGGCCGTGGAGACCTTCGCGCGGGTCGTCGGCGGCTCGTTCTCCCGCCTGCAGTTCACCCCGGACCTGGTGCCCGCCGACATCCTCGGCACCCGGATCTACCGGCAGGGCAGCGAGCGCTTCGATGTCGAGCTGGGCCCGGTGCTGGCCAACTTCGTGCTCGCCGACGAGATCAACCGCGCGCCGGCGAAGGTCCAGTCGGCGCTGCTGGAGGTCATGGCCGAGCGGCACGTCTCCATCGGCGGCCAGAGCTTCCCGATGCCCGCCCCGTTCCTGGTGCTGGCCACCCAGAACCCGATCGAGAACGAGGGCGTCTACCCGCTGCCGGAAGCGCAGCGGGACCGGTTCCTGTTCAAGCTGCCCGTCGAGTACCCCACGGCGGAGGAGGAGCGGGAGATCATCTACCGGATGGGCGTGGCGGCGCCGGAACCCAACCCGGTGCTCAACCCCGACGAGCTGATCCGCCTGCAGAACGTCGCCGCAGGCGTGTTCGTGCACCACGCGCTGGTCGACTACGTCGTGCGGCTGGTCGTGACCACCAGGCTGCCCAACGAGCACGGCCTCTCCGACATCGCCGGCTGGGTGTCCTACGGTGCCTCGCCGCGCGCCAGCCTCGGCATCATCGCCGCCTCGCGGGCGCTGGCCCTGGTGCGCGGCCGGGACTACGTGCTGCCGCAGGACGTGGTGGACGTGGTGCCGGACGTGCTGCGGCACCGCCTGGTGCTGTCCTACGACGCGCTGGCCGACGGGATCCCGGTCGAGCACATCGTCAGCCGGGTGCTGCAAACCGTGCCGCTGCCGCAGGTGTCGGCGCGGCCGCAGGCAGGCCCGCCCGCTCCGGTGGGCCCGACCGGCCCGGTCGGCCCGGTCGGCCCGGTCGGCTATGCGCCGCAGCAGCAGCCGCACCTCGGGCCGAACCCGCACCAGTGAGGAGCGACGCAGCGGTGTCGGCGACATCCCATTCCGGCCGCGACGACCGCCCGCCGTGGGCGCCGCCCGCCCTGGACACCGGGCGGTTGGAGGTCGCGCTGCGGACGTTGGAGCTCAGCGTGCGCGGCCGGCTCGACGGCCTGTTGCAAGGCAACCACCAGGGCTTGGTGCCGGGCCCGGGAAGCGAGCCCGGCGAGGCCCGGGTCTACCAGCCCGGCGACGACGTGCGGCGGATGGACTGGGCGGTCACCGCCCGCACCGCCGAACCGCACATCCGGCAGACGGTGGCCGACCGCGAGCTGGAGACCTGGGTGGCGATGGACCTTTCGCCGAGCCTGGATTTCGGCTCGGCGGCCTGCGACAAGCGGGAGCTGGCCGTCGCCGCGCTGGCCGCGGTGATGTTCTTGACCAGCGGCGGCGGCAACCGGATCGGTGCGGTGGTGGACAACGGCACCGGCCAGGTCCGGCTGCCGGCGCGCGGTGGCGCGGCGCACGCGCGGGCGCTGCTGAAGAAAGTGGCCGAGACGCCGCGGGCGGAGGAAGGCACGCGGGGTGATCTCGCGAAGCTGCTGGAGTCGCTGCGCCGGCCGCCTCGGCGGCGCGGGCTCGCGGTGGTGATCTCGGACTTCCTGGGCTCGACGGATTGGCAGCGCGCGCTGCGCGGCCTGGGCGCGCGCCATTCGCTGCTGGCGGTCGAGGTGCTGGATCCGCGCGACCTGGAACTGCCCGATGTCGGCACCGTGCTGCTGTCGGACCCGGAAACGGGGAAGCGGCGGGAGGTGCACACCACCCCGGTGCTGCGCAAGGAATTCGCCGCCGCGGCGGCAGCGCACCGCGATCAGGTTGCCGCCGTGCTGCGGCGCGCCGGGTGCGCGCATCTGGTGCTGCGCACGGATTCGGACTGGATCGCCGACGTGGTGCGGTTCGTGGTGGCGCGCAAGCGGGGTTGGTCCGGAGGAGTTGCTTGATGTTGAGTCTGTCGGGATTCGCCACGCCGTGGTGGTTCCTGCTGTTGTTGGTGGTCGCCGCGCTGGTCGTCGGCTACCTGTGGGCGCTGCGGCGCCGCCGCCGGGACACGCTGCGGTTCAGCAACCTGGAGGTGCTCGACCGGGTCGCTTCGACGCGGCAGGGCTGGTGGAAGCACGTGCCCCCGGCGCTGCTCGGGGTGGCGCTGATCATGCTGACGGTGGCGCTGACCGGGCCGACCGCCGAGCAGCGGATCCCGCGCAACCGGGCCACCGTGATGCTCACCATCGACGTGTCGCTGTCGATGAAGGCCACCGACGTCGAGCCGAGCAGGCTGGAGGCCGCGAAGGTCGCGGCGAAGGAGTTCGCCGACAAGCTGACGCCGGGCATCAACCTCGGGCTGGTGTCCTTCGCGGGCACCGCGACGGTGCTGGTGATGCCGACGACCGACCGGGCGGGCGTCAAGCAGGCCATCGACAGCCTGAAGCTGGCGGAGGCGACGGCCACCGGCGACGGGATCAACGCCTCGATGCAGGCGATCGACTCGTTCGGGAAGATGGTCGGCGGCCCGGCCGGCGCGCCGCCGGCGCGGATAGTGCTGATGGCCGACGGCGGGCAGACGATCCCGCGCGATCTGGACGCACCGCGCGGCGCCTACACCAAGGCCAAGGAGGCCAAGCAGGCCGGCATCCCGATCTCCACGATCTCCTTCGGCACCAAGCACGGCAGCATCGAGATCCAGGGCGAGCAGGAGTGGGTCGAGGTCGACGACGACGCGATGCAGGAGATCGCCCGGCTCTCCGGCGGCGAGTTCCACAAGGCGGCCAGCGCCGAGCAGCTGCGCGAGGTGTACGCGACGCTGGGTGAGCAGATCGGCTACGAGACCAAGCACACAGATGCCAGCAAGCCCTGGCTGGTGCTGGGTACGCTCACCGCGATCATCGCGGCCGGGGTGTCGATGTTCGCCGGCCGACGGTTGCCTTAGCGACGGGAGCGCCGGTGGGCCAGGCAGCGGGTTTTCTGTGGGAGTTCGTCAAATCGCCGACCACGACCGCTGCGGTCGGCCCCAGCTCGCGCTCGTTGGCCGAGCAGATGGTCGCTCCGGTCCCGCAGGCGGGCGACCCGGTCGTGGTCGAGCTGGGTCCGGGGACCGGCGCGTTCACCGAGGCGATCCAGCGTCGGCTCGGCGGCCGCGGGCGGCACCTGGCGCTGGAGCTCAACCCGCGGTGGGCGGCGGAGCTGGGGGAGCGGTTCCCGGCGGTGGAGTCGGTGTGCGCGAACGCCCGGGAGTTGCCGGAGTTGCTGCGGGAGCGTGGCCTGCGGGCTGATGTCGTGGTCAGCGGGCTGCCGTGGGTGGCGCACGCGCCGGTGGCCGGTGTGCCGCTGATCCGGCTGGTCGCCGAGTCGCTGGCGCCCGGCGGCGCTTACACGCAGTTCGCCTACACCTGGACGCGGTGGGCCCCGCCGGCTCGGCGGCAGCTCGCGGACCTGCGGGCCGAGTTCGAGGAGACGGTGATCAGCCGGACGGTCTGGCGCAACCTGCCGCCCGCGGTGGCCTACCTGGCCCGGCGGCCGCGGCGGGCGAGCTGATCGTGACCGAGCGGCGGCGGTGCGTTACGTTCCAGGGATGTCTGGTGCGGTAGTAGCCGGGTTGGGCGAGGTTCCGCTGCTCGTCGAGTTGGGCACTGCGCTGCTGCTGTCCAGCCTGGTCGGGCTGGAGCGGGAGATCCGGGCCAAGAGCGCCGGGCTGCGCACGCACGCCCTGGTCGGTGTCGGGGCGGCGCTGTTCGTGCTGGTGTCCAAGTACGGCTTCGGTGATCTGCTGGAGTTCGACAGGGTCTCGTTCGACCCGTCGCGGGTGGCGGCGCAGGTCGTCTCGGGCATCGGTTTCATCGGCGGCGGGTTGATCTTCGTGCGCCGGGACGCGGTGCGCGGCCTGACGACCGCGGCCACGGTGTGGCTGGTCGCCGCGATCGGCATGGCCTGCGGCAGCGGCCTGGTGCTGCTGGCCGCGGCGGCGACGGCGGTGCACTTCCTCGTGGCGATCGGCTATCCGCGGCTGTTGCGGTTGATGCGCAAGTCGTTGCGGGAGCCGCAGGTGCTGCGCGTCGGCTACCTCGACGGGTACGGCGTGCTGCGAAGTGTGCTGACGCTGTGCACCAGTCGCGGGTGGACGGTGATGGATCTCGAAGTGGAGCGCGAGGACACCGACGACGAGCGGCAGCGGACGGTGATGGTCGCGCTGCGGCTGCGCGGGAAGGTCCCGGCAGCGGCGCTGGTCGAGGAGATCAGCGCGCTGCCGGGCGTGCTGCACACTGCGGTCGGGGAAGCCTTCGAACCGGGCTTCTAGTCACTTGCGCACTTGAAGCGGCGCAGCCGCTTGGCCCATGCGCGAGATGAGTCCGACGAGTGCTATTCCTTCGCGCTGTTGCGGACTTCTTCCATGTCCAGTTCGCGGGCCTGGCGGATGAGGTCTTCGAAGACGTTCTCCGGCAGGGCGCCGGGCTGCTGGAAGACCAGGACGTTGTCGCGGACGATCGCCAGCGTCGGGATGGAGCGGACTTCGAAGGCCCCGGCGAGCTGCGGCTGGGCCTCGGTGTCCACCTTGGCGAAGACGATGTCGTCGTGCTTATCGGCGCTGCGCTCGAAGACCGGCGCGAACATCTTGCACGGGCCGCACCAGTCGGCCCAGAAGTCGATGATCACGAACTCGTTGCCGGAGACGACCTCGTCGAAGTTCTCGGTGGTCAGCTCGACCGTTGCCATGTGCTTTCCCTTCTGACCGGTTGCGGGCGTACCGGGGCAACGCGGCGTAGCGGGCCGCGCATTCCCCGACCGGGGTGTCGCATCCGCCACCCCGGGTCACGAAGCGCCGAGGGCGCGGGCGACGAGGGTGGCGAGGTGGACGGGTTCGGCGTCGGTGGTCTGGCGGAGCTGGGTCCGGCAGCTGAAGCCGTCGGCGACGATCTCGGTGCTCGGGGCGGCCGCTCGCACGGCCGGGAGCAGGACCTGTTCGGCGCAGGCGATCGAGACGTCGTAGTGGCCGCGTTCGAAGCCGAAGTTGCCCGCCAGGCCGCAGCAGCCGGAATCCAGCACCCGCGCGCGGGTTCCGGTGGCGTCCAATGTGGCCTGATCGGCGGTGAAGCCGAGCTCGGCGTGCTGGTGGCAGTGGACCTGCACCAGCGCCTCCGGCCCGGGCTCCCGCTGCCACCGCGCGCGGGTCGGCTCGACCTGTTCGGCGAAGGTCTTGGTCGCGGCGGCCAGTGCCGCGACGTCCGGGTCGTGCGGCGCGAGTTCGAGCGCATCGTTGCGGAGGAACGCCGTGCAGCTGGGTTCGAGGCCGACCACCGGCAGGCCGCGGTCCAGCTGCGGGCGCAGCCGGCGGGCGGTGCGGCGGGTCATCGCGCGGGCGGTGCGGAGCTGCCCGGTCGAATGCCAGGTGAGTCCACAGCAGACCGGTTCGCGCGGCATTTCCACGGCGTGGCCCAGCGCTTCGAGCGCGGCGACGGCGTCCCGGCCGATGTGCGGGTCGAAGTGGTTGGTGAAGGTGTCCGGGAACAGCACCACGCGGGTGGTGGGATCGGCGATCGTGCGCCGACCGGACCACCACGCCTGTAGTGTCTGCGCGGCCAGCTGCGGCACCTCGCGCCGCGCGTCGATCCCGCCGAGCCGCTTGATCGCCGGGGCCAGCGGGCCGGACAGCACCCGGTTGGCCAGCCGGGGCGCGCGGTGGCCGAGGGCCAGCCACAACGGCAGGAAACCCATCGAGTAGTGGGCGGCCGGGCGGATGCGGTGCCGGAAGTGGTGGTGCAGGAACTCGGCCTTGTACGTCGCCATGTCGACGTCGACCGGGCAATCCGACTTGCAGCCCTTGCACGACAGGCACAGGTCGAGCGCGTCGCGGACCTCCGGCGAGCGCCAGCCGCCGCGGACGACGCGACCGGCCAGCATCTCGTACAGCAGGTGCGCCCTACCACGGGTGGAGTGCTTCTCCTCCCTGGTCACGCGGTAGCTCGGGCACATCACCCCGCCCGTGGTGTTCAGGCATTTGCCCATCCCGACGCAGCGGCGGGTCGCGGCGGCGAGATCGCCGGAGTCGGCGTGCAGCGCCAGCGCGGTCCGGCTGGGCAGGCGAGGCGGGGCCACCAGCAGCCGCAGGTCGGCGTCGACCGGGCGCGGGCGCACGATCTGCCCCGGGTTGAGCAGGTCGTCCGGGTCGAAGGCGGCCTTGAACCGCTCGAAGGCCTTGATCACCTCGGGCGGGTACATCCGGGCCAGCAGCGCCGACCTCGCCCGGCCGTCGCCGTGCTCGCCGGAGACCGAACCGCCGTGCGCGACGACCAGGTCAGCGGCGGCCTCCAGGAACGTCCGGTACTCCGTCGCGCCGGGCGAGGACAGCAGGTCGAAGTCGATGCGGACGTGGATGCAGCCGTCCCCGTAGTGGCCGTAGGTCACCCCGCGGCGGCCGAAGGAGGCCAGCAGCGCGTCGAATTCCCGCAGGTAGGAGCCCAGCCGCTCGGGCGGCACCGCGGCGTCCTCCCACCCGGACCACCGCTCGGAGCCGGCCATCCGCGTCGAGTACCCGGAACCTTCCTCGCGGATCTTCCACAGCGCGGCCATCCGCGCCGGGGCGGTGTGGATCACGCTCTCCGCGCGCTCGCCCATCGCCGCCGCGATGCGCCGCGCCGCCGCCTCGGCCTCGCCCGGCTCGGAGCCACCGGATTCCACCAACAGCCAGCTGCGCCCACCGGGCAGCAGAGGCAGCGCGGGGGAGCCGGGGTTGCGCTGGCGCACGACGTCGACGAGTTCCGCGCTGAGCCCCTCGATGGCCAGGGCGTCGAGCCCGCGCAGCCGGGGCACTTCGTCGGCGGCGGCGTAGGTGTCGGGGAAGCCGAGCACCGTCATGGCCCGGGCCGGCGGCGAGGACACCAGCTGGACCGTCGCGCCCAGCACCACGGCGCAACTGCCCTCGGTGCCGACCAGCGCCCTGGCCAGGTGGAACCCGTTCTCCGGCAGCAGCTGGTCCAGGTTGTAGCCGGACACCCGCCGGGTGAGGTCCGGGAACGAGCGCCGGACGAGGTCGCCGGTGTCATCGCGCAGCGCCCGGAGCTCCTGGTAGAGCCGCCCGGTCCGGTCGCCGCGCGAGCACAACCGGTCGAGCTCGGCCGGCGTGGTCTCGCCGATCTGCAGGCGGGTGCCGTCGGCGAGCAGCACGTCCAGCGAATGCACGTTGTCGACGGTCTTGCCCCAGGCCACCGAGTGCGTGCCGCACGAGTTGTTGCCGATCATGCCGCCGAGCGTGCAGCGGCTGTGCGTGGACGGGTCCGGCCCGAAGGTCAGGCCGTGACCGGCGACCGCCGCGCGCAGCGAATCCAGCACGACGCCCGGCTGCACGCGGGCCAGCCCGCGCTCGGGGTCGATGTCCAGGATCTGGTTGAGGTGCCGGGAGAAGTCGAGCACCAGGCCGGGGCCCACGGCGTTCCCGGCGATGCTGGTGCCCGCACCGCGGCCGGTGACCGGCACGCCGTGCCGCCGGGCGACGGCGACCGCGGCGGCCACGTCGTCCTCGGTGCGAGGGAACACGACGCCGACCGGCACTTGGCGGTAGTTGGAGGCATCTGTGGAGTACAGCGCGCGGGTGCCTGGGTCGAAGCGAGCCGGGCCGGAGAGCTCGCCGCGCAGTTCGGCGGCGAGGACGTCGGACGAGGTGGCCATGCAAGCGCCTCCCGGGTTGCTGATCCTTTAGCGCAGTGTGCCTGCTCGCGTCGCTGTAGGGGGACCACGACATGGTGCAGTTTTTTCTGTATGGAGGCGATGGGCGGTCGTGGGCGGCCAACGGATAATGTCGCGGCTGAAACGAATCTTGCGGCATTGTTCGAGGGGAGATCCACAGTGGCACGGTCCGTTCTGGTGACCGGCGGTAACCGCGGCATCGGGTTGGCTATCGCGAAAGCCTTCCAGGCCGCCGGGGACAAGGTCGCGGTCACGCACCGCGGATCGGGCGCCCCGGAGGGGCTGTTCGGCGTCCAGTGCGACGTCACCGACCCGGATCAGGTGGCCGCTGCCTTCGACGAGGTCGAAGCCGCGCACGGCCGGGTCGAGGTGCTGGTGGCCAACGCGGGCATCACCGACGACACGCTGCTGCTGCGGATGAGCGAGGACCAGTTCAGCCGGGTCATCGACGCCAACCTGGCCGGTTCCTACCGGGTGGCCAAGCGGGCGGCGAGCAGCATGCTGCGCCTCCGCCGGGGCCGGATGATCTTCATCTCGTCGGTGGTCGGGCTCTCCGGCGGGGCCGGGCAGGCCAACTACGCGGCGAGCAAGGCGGGCCTGGTGGGCCTGGCCCGCTCGATCGCCCGCGAGCTCGGTTCGCGCAGCATCACGGCCAACGTGGTGGCGCCCGGCTTCGTCACCACGGACATGACCGACGCGCTGTCCGAGGAGCGGAAGAAGGAGATCTTCGGCCAGATCCCGCTGGCCCGGTTCGCCGCCGCCGAGGAGGTCGCGGGCACCGTGGAGTGGCTGGCCTCCGACGCCGCGGCCTACATCACCGGCGCGGTGATCCCGGTCGACGGCGGCCTCGGGATGGGCCACTGAGTCCGTTCCCGATGATCTAGCACTGTGGACGGACACAGTGGACGATTCGGTCTTTTCGCGCCCGGCGCGCGGCGGTAGTCGCTGGTGCCCAGGCGCCTCACGAAAGCATTGCGGAGGAAACACGTGAGCGGATTGCTCGAAGGCAAGCGGATTCTGGTCACCGGTGTGATCACCGACGCGTCGATCGCGTTCCACGCGGCCAAGGTAGCCCAGGAGCAGGGCGCCGAGGTGGTGCTCACCGGGTTCGGCCGGATGAGCCTGGTGCAGCGCATCGCGGGCCGGCTGCCCAAGCCCGCGCCGGTGCTGGAGCTGGACGTGACCAACTCCGAACACCTCGACAGCCTCGCCGACCGGGTGCGCGAGCACGTCGACGGGCTCGACGGCGTCCTGCACTCCATCGGCTTCGCCCCGGCCTCCTGCCTGGGCGGGGACTTCCTGGCCGCGCCGTGGTCGGACGTCTCGACCGCGCTGGAGGTCTCGGCGTACTCGTTCAAGTCGCTGAGCACCGCCGCGCTGCCGCTGCTGGGCGAGGGTGCCTCGATCGTCGGCATGGACTTCGACGCCCGCGTCGCCTGGCCCGCCTACGACTGGATGGGTGTGGCCAAGGCCGCGCTCGAGTCGACCTCCCGCTACCTGGCGCGCGAGCTGGGGCCGAAGGGCGTCCGGGTCAACCTGGTGTCGGCCGGCCCGGTGCGGACGATGGCGGCCAAGTCGATCCCGGGCTTCGCCGACCTGGAGGCCGGCTGGGGCGACCGCGCCCCGCTGGGCTGGGACGTCAACGACCCGACGCCGGTGGCCAAGTCGGTGTGCGCGGTGCTGTCGGACTGGCTGCCCGCGACCACCGGCTCGATGATCATGGTCGACGGCGGCGTGCACGCCCTCGGTATCTGAGGCGTTCGCGGCCCGCAGCCGGTGCCCCCGGCTGCGGGCGCTCGCCGCGCGGCGGCATCATGGTCGGGTGAGCTTTGATGCGTTGCTGTTCCTGTCGTTCGGTGGGCCCGAAGGCCCGGATGAGGTCCGGCCGTTCCTGGAGAACGTGACCAGAGGCAGGGGAGTGCCGCCGGAACGCCTCGACGAGGTCGCCGAGCACTACCACCACTTCGGCGGGGTGTCGCCGATCAACCGGCTCAACAAGGACATCATGTCCGCGCTGGAGGCCGAGCTCGCCGAGCAGGGCCGGGAGCTGCCGGTGTACTTCGGCAACCGCAACTGGCATCCGATGGCCGAGGACGCGGTCGCGAAGATGGCCGACGACGGGGTGCGCCGCGCGCTGGTGTTCGCCACGTCCGCGTGGGGCGGTTACTCGGGTTGCAAGCAGTACCACGAGGACATCGCGCGGGCCCGCGCTGCGGTCGGCGACCGGGCGCCGGAACTGGTGAAGCTTCGGCAGTTCTTCGACCACCCGCTGTTCATCGAGGCCAACGCCGACGCGGTGCGCCGCGCGTTCGCCGAGCTGGACCCGGCGCAGCGCGAGCAGGCGCGGCTGGTGTTCACCGCGCACTCGATCCCGCTGAAGGCCGACGCGCAGGATGGGCCGGACGGCCGCCCGCAGTGGTACTCCCGCCAGGTCGCCGAGGCGTCGCGGCTGGTCGCCGAGGCGGTCGGGGTGGACGCCTACGACGTGGTGTGGCAGTCGCGGTCGGGCCCGCCGCAGGTGCCGTGGCTGGAGCCGGACATCTGCGACCACATCGACGACCTGCACGCCAAGGGCGTCCAGGCGGTGGTGGTCAGCCCGATCGGCTTCGTCTCCGACCACCTCGAGGTGATCTGGGACCTGGACAACGAGGCCGAGGAGAAGGCCGCCGAGCTGGGCATGGGCTTCGCCCGCGCGGCGACGGCCGGCACTGACCCGCGCTTCGCGAAGCTGATCGTCGAGCTGATCGCGGAGCACACCGACGGCGCCGAACCCCGCAAGCTCTCCTCGCTGCCCGCGGCGGGCTCCACCGCTAACGGAGAGCCCTGCGCCCCAGGCTGCTGACGCGCGTTCCGGCGACCTGCCTCATGAGGGGCACCTTCAGGCGAAGGTGCCCCTCAATGCTCGGTTCAGGAGTGGTCCGCGTGGTCGGCGAGGACGCGGACCATTTCGGCGACCGACGCGCGGCGGGCAGCTCGGACCGCGTCGAACAGCGGGCGCAGCGCCTCCGTGCGGCCGCGGATCGCCGAGGCGGACATGGCGCCGCCGGGAGCGTCGTCGGTGGCGACCCACAGGATCGCCTCCACCTCGGTGGCTCGTTGCAGGATGCGCAAGGTGCGCTGCGGCACGCCCTCGGGCCACGACGGTGCCGGGCGGGACGCGACGGTCTCGGCGATCTCCTCGCGCACCCCGGGGCGGTGCTTGGCGACGCCGAGGTCGATCAGCGCGCTGGCGGCCTCCCGCATCGCCGAGGCCATGCCGTGCTCGGCCTCGCCGATCGGCAGGTGCTCGGCTGGCGGCAGATCCCCGATGCCGAACACCGTCCAGCGCAGGATCCCCTCGGCGATGGTCTGGGGGACCAGCCCGATCCCGGCCTGCGGCAGCACGACGGCCTCGCCGACGCGCATGGCCAGCTTCGCGAACGGGCTCGCGCCGCCAAGACCGCGGGCGTCGCCGGGCACCGGCAGCACCAGCTGGCCGTCGCCGGCCCCGGCTCTGCGCAGCGCGGCCAGCAGCAGCGCCGGACCGGCCGGGACCTCCTGCGGGCCGGGGAGTTCCAGCCGCGCGGCGAGATCCGCGTCGGCGGCAACCACTTCCTGCGATTCGGCCCAGGTCTGCAGGGCATCGAGCAAGTCGTCCGAGGCGGCTGCACCGTGCAGCCAGGCGGACGTCCAGACAACCATCGTGGCGCTTGGGCAAGGCACGTCGAGAGAGGGTACGGACCGGATCCGCGTCGTGTCGTCCCGGGGGCTCGCCACTGTGATCTGCGCGGCGGCGGCGCGCCGCCGCCCACGTTGTCCCCGATCGGATTAACGTGACGCCCCGTGCGTTCGGTCAACTACGGCAAGGACATCCTCGCGGGCCCGCGGCGGCGGAAGGTGCCCGAGATCCCCGCCGAACCCGGCCTGGTGGTCGAAGACCCGGCCAGCGGGTTCTGCGGCGCGGTGCTGCGGGTGGAGAAGGACACCGTCGTGCTGGAAGACCGGCACGGCAAGCAGCGGGTGTTCCCGCTGCGGCCGGCCGCGTTCCTGTTCGAGGGCAAGCCGGCGACGCTGGTGCCGGTGCGCGGCGGCGCCGCGGCGAAACCGGCGCGGTCGGCGTCCGGGTCGGTGCGGGTCGAAGGCTTGCGGGCGCGCACCGCGCGCGGCAGCCGGATCTGGGTGGAGGGCCGGCACGACGCCGAGCTCGTCGAGCGGATCTGGGGCCACGACCTGCGGGTGGAGGGCGTGGTCGTGGAGCCGCTGCACGGCGTCGACGACCTGCCCGGGCTGCTGGCGGAGTTCACGCCCGAGCCGGGTCGGCGGGTCGGCGTGCTGGTGGACCACCTGGTGGCCGGCAGCAAGGAGTCCCGCCTCGTCGAGGGCATCGACGACCCGGACGTGCTGATCACCGGTCACCCGTTCGTCGACATCTGGGAGGCGGTCAAGCCGCAGGTGCTGGGCATCCCCGGCTGGCCGCGGGTGCCGCGCGGGACGGACTGGAAGCAGGGCGTCTGCGCCGAGCTGGGCTGGGGCGAACCGGCCGACGGCTGGCGGCGGGTCCTGTCGTCGGTGTCGAGCTTCCGCGACGTCGAGACCCCGCTGCTGAACGCGGTCGAGCGGCTCATCGACTTCGTCACCGAGCCGAGCTGAGCCGAGCGTGGCCGACGACATCACGCGTTGATCACGTCGGGCAATTCGTCCCTTCCCCCCTCGCGGTGTCTGTCACCATGGGTGACATGACGCCCGCGCTGCTTTGGCTCATCGCCGGGGTGCTGATGATCGGTGCCGAGCTGCTTTCCGGGGAATTCGTCCTGGTGATGCTCGGGGCCGCGGCGCTGGGCGCCGCGGGCGCTTCGGCGCTGGGCGCGCCGCTACCGGTGGACGCGGTGGTGTTCGCGGTGCTGGGACTGGGGTTGATCTTCCTCGCGCGGCCCGCGTTGAAGCGCCGGTTGCGACTGCCCCACGAGCTCAAGACCAATGTGGACGCCCTGGTCGGCAAGCACGCGCTGGTGGAATCCACTGTGGACGCGCATGGTGGGCAGGTGCGCATCGAGGGGGCGCTGTGGTCGGCGCGGGCGTTCGACGAAACCCAGGCTATCGAGGCGGGCCAGACGGTCACCGTGATGGAGATCGCGGGCGCGACCGCCGTCGTGTGGGCCGAGCCGTGAGGAGATTGATGTACGCATGACCGGACTGATCGTGCTAGTGGTCGTGGTGCTGCTGGTGCTGATCATCGCCGTCAAGTCGGTGATGGTGGTGCCGCAGGCCCAGTCGGCGGTGATCGAACGGCTCGGGAGGTTCCGGTCGGTGGCCGAGCCGGGGCTGAACTTCCTGGTGCCGTTCTTCGACCGGGTGCGGGCCCGGATAGACCTGCGCGAGCAGGTCGTCTCGTTCCCGCCGCAGCCGGTGATCACCCAGGACAACCTGACGGTGTCCATCGACACCGTGGTGTACTTCCAGGTCACCGACTCGCGCTCCGCGGTGTACGAGATCTCCAACTACATCATCGCGGTGGAGCAGCTGACGACCACGACGCTGCGCAACGTGGTCGGCGCGATGAGCCTGGAGGAGACGCTGACCTCGCGGGACGCGATCAACACGCAGCTGCGCGGCGTGCTGGACCAGGAGACCGGACGCTGGGGCATCCGGGTCGCGCGGGTCGAGCTCAAGGCGATCGATCCGCCGCCGTCCATCCAGGACTCGATGGAGAAGCAGATGCGCGCCGACCGGGAGAAGCGCGCGATGATCCTCAACGCCGAGGGCGCGCGGGAGTCGGCGATCAAGACCGCCGAGGGCCAGAAGCAGGCCTCGATCCTCGCGGCCGAGGGCCAGAAGCAGGCGGCGATCCTGGCCGCCGAGGCCGACCGGCAGTCCAGCATCCTGCGGGCGCAGGGTGAGCGGGCCAGCCGGTACCTGCAGGCGCAGGGCCAGGCGAAGGCGATCGAGAAGGTTTTCGCGGCGGTCAAGCGCGGCAAGCCGACGCCGGAGCTGCTGGCCTACCAGTACCTGCAGACGCTGCCGCAGATGGCGCAGGGCGACGCGAACAAGGTGTGGGTGGTGCCCAGCGAGTTCGGCAAGTCCCTGGAAGGCTTCGCGCGGATGCTCGGCGCCCCGGGCGACGACGGCGTGTTCCGCTACGAGCCGCCGAAGGAGGAGCCGCCGGCCAGCGTGCCGGAAGAGGAGGAGGACTCGGTCAAGTCCTGGTTCGACACCTCGACCACGCCGGAGGTCGCGGAGGCGGTCCGGGCGGCCGAGGCGGTGGCCCGCAAGGAGGTGCCCAGCGCGACGGACCTCGGCACCCGCGTGCTGCCGGAGTCGCCGGACCAGCAGGGCTGAGCTGGAATCGGGAAGGGCTCGGCGGGACTTCGGTCCCGCCGAGCCCTTCCCGTTCTCCTGCCGTCAGCTGCCCGCGTAGGTCCCGAAGCTCCAGGTGTTGCCTTCCGGGTCGCGGACGACGAAGTCCCGGGAGCCGTAGTCCTGATCGGACGGTTTGAGGACGACCTCAGCCCCGGCGGCGACGGCGCGTTCGAACAGCGCGTCGGGATCGTCGGTGACCACGTAGGCGGTGCCCGAGCCGCGCGGCTTGGCGAACGGGCTCGCCGGGTCGCAGGTGCCGAACATGATGCCGCCGCCGTGCGGCCAGCCGAGTTCCACGTGCACGATCTCGCCGTCGTCGCCGGGCACGATCAGGGTTTCCTCGAAGCCGAAGGCCTCGACCAGGAAGCGGATGCCGGCCTTCTTGTCGGTGTAGGGGATCAGCGGCCAAATTCCGGTTCGCGTCGCATTCGTCGTCATGGCCTCAGGATGCGTCGGCGAGGTGCGTCGCGCCTTGGATGAATGGAAGCTCCTCGGCCATCCACCGCGATGGCGGCACGCCGGTGAACTCCAGCCAGTCCCGGTTGAAGTGGGCCTGGTCGGCGTAGCCGCAGTCGGCGGCGACGTCGGCGAGGCTGCCGCGAATCCCGGTGATCAACCGGCCGCGCGCCTGCTCGAGGCGCATCACCCGGCTGATCAGCTTTGGCGGCGGGCCGAACTCGCGGCGGAACCGCGAGCCGAGGTGCTGGCGGCTCCAGCCGACGTCGGCGGCCAGGGACGCGACGGGAACGTGCCCGTTGGTCTCGGTCATCCGCCGCCAGATCCAGTCGAGCTCGGGGGAGGGGATGGCGGCCGGGGCCGCGAACCGGGCGAGAGCCTCGTTGAGGTGGGCGAAGCGATCGGCCCAGGTGGTCGCGGAACGCAGCCGCTCGACGAGTTCGGTGGCGGCCGGGCCCAGCAGGGCGGTGAGGTCCACGCCGGTGTCGACGAGTTCCCCGGCGGGCAGGCCCAGCAGGGCGCGGGCGCCCAACGGGGTCAGGCCGAGCTGGATGCCGTGCTGCAGTTCGCCGTGAGCGACGCGGGTCGGCTTGCTGTGCAGTCCGCCGACGAGGGAGGTGTAGGACTGCGGAGGCCCCGATTCCGGGGCGATGTCGACCGTCTCGTCCAGCGTGAGGATCACGGTCAGGGTCCGCGACGGCAGGCCGCGGTGCACACCGGGCGCGGAGCGGATGCGGTATCCCGCGATGTCCGTGATCAGCGGTCGCAGGTGGGGCGGCGGCGTCGCCTTGACGTACTGCGTCTCAGCCACGTGACGAAGATTAGACGGCGGGTCTGACGCCCGCGGCGAGATCCGGCTGTCTAGGGCTACTCGCGGGCAGCACCGGTTCGCGCCGCGGTGGCCGCCAACGTGGTGTAGCGCATCGTGAATCCGCCCCCGATCTCGTCGATGGCGGCCCCGACGGCGTTCAGCACCTCCGCCAGCTCGTCCGGCGGGAATTGGGTGAGGCCGCCGGTGGTGGGCAGCAGGTTCAGCCATTCCTCGCGGGTGTAGGGCTGCTCCCAGTCGAACCGCCACTGCTCCGGTTCGCTGAACTCGCCCGCCCGCCGGATCCCGTCGGCGGCCTTGGCGAACATCGCCTGGTAGCCGTCCAGGGCAGGCCTGGCCGATTGGGCATCGCCCGCCGGCCGGAGGTTCATGGGCGAGTCCGGCGCCATCCGCCGGAACGCCGCGGCGTAGGCCTCCGCCACGGGAGGTGGGGGCTCGAACACGTGCCCGAACACCGCCAGCCGGCCGCCGGGCCGAAGCGCCTGCGCGGCCTTGGCCGCGCCCGCGACCGGGTCCACCCAATGCCAGGCCTGGCCGGCGACGACCGCGTCGAACGCTCGGCCGGTGGGTTCCCACGCTTCGAAGGTCGCCACCTCGACCTCGACCCCGGTTCGACGCGCGAACTCGGCCATCCGCGCGTCGGGGTCGACGCCGAGCACCGTGCAGCCGGCCGCCTGGAACTGCCGGGCCTCGATGCCGGTGCCGCAGCCGACGTCGAGGACGTCGGAACCGGGGCTGGCGGCGACGATCCGCTCCACCAGGGCGTCGGGGTAGCGCGGCCGAGCCTGGTCGTAGCGCTCGGGGTCCACGCCGAACGACTCCGCCATCTTGCGGGCTCGATGCGACTCGAGGCGGGAAGGCTGTGGTTGCTCGGGCGGTATAGTGGGCATGTGCCCACATTAGTGGGCGCATGCCCACTAGTGCAAACCGGGTGGGGATCATCGAGGTACGGAGGAATGCGCGGTGCCGACCGGGGTGCACATTCGTGACGCGCGGCAGCAGTTGTTCGACGCCGCCGAGCGTGTCCTGCTGCGAGACGGAGCCAGCGCGCTGACCAGCAGGGCGGTCACCGTCGAGGCTGGCTGCGCCAAGGGCGTCCTGCATCGGCACTTCGCCGACTTCGACGCCTTCCTCGTCGAGCTCGTGCAAGATCGCATCGCCCGGGTCGAGGACCAGGCCGCCGCCCTGCGCGCCTCCGCCGGGACCGGCACCGTCGCCGGCAACCTCGCCGGCGCGCTGGCGGACCTGTTCGATTCCATCGCGGTGGCGATCGTGAGTCTCGTGATCTTCCGGGACGAGCTGCGGGTCCGGCTCCGCCGAACCGGGCCCGCCCATGGCTTCCCGGTCCTGGCGGAGGCCGGCGCGATGATCGCGTCGTACCTCGCCGACGAGCGCGAACTGGGCCGCATCGCGGCCGACGCGGACGTCGACTCCCTCTCGCTCTCGCTGATAGGGGCCGGGCACCTGCTGTTCGCCGGCCGGGAGGGCGCCCCGCCGGATGCCGGAGCGGTCGACAAGGTGGTGGCCACGGTGATCGCCGATGCTGTGCAACGACGACTGCTCTGAACCGGCTCGGCCCTCACGAACGCCCGAGCACTCCACAGTGGATGCCGACCGATCCGGCCTATTGCGGAGCGGCGGTGATCTGAACGCGATCGCTGTCGTTGTCGGAGAGGAACGACGCCAGTTCCTGCCCGTGCTCGGCGACGGCGGTGCGGTCGGCTCGGGAAAAGCGACGCAGCGGGGTGACGATCACGGTGTCGGCCTCGACGTTCCAGGTTGCGGCGACCCGGCCGTCGACCAGGACGACGCGGGCGCCGGTGACCGACAGGCCGCGGTGGGCGTCGTCGATGATCCGGCTGCGGTCGTGGTAGCCGAGGATCGCGTTGTCGAACGCAGGCAGGAACCGCACCGGGGCCGGTGTGCCGGGGTCGGGGCGCGGCGCGTCGGGAAGATCCAGCAGTTCCCGGCCTCGCTCGTCGCGGAAGGACACCAGCTCCTCGCGCATCGCGGCCACCGCCGCCGGCAGTCCGGCGAGGCCGCACCAGGCGCGCAGGTCCGTCGATGATGCGGGGCCGAACGCGGCCAGGTAGCGCCGCACCAGCGCCTGGCCCACCGGATCGGAGCCGTCCGGGGACAGGGGATCGATCTCGCGCCCCAGCCAGGAGGAAAGCAGCGCATTGCGCACTCCTGCTTTCGTCCTCCAGACCCCGCGCGGCGGCAGCTGCGCCACCGGGATGAGCGCGGCGAGCAGCATTTCGCCCAGCGCCCGCAGTCCCGGCGTCGGCCAGCGCTCGGCGAGCACCCGCGCGAGCTCGCTCATCGAGCGCGGCTCGTCGTCGGCCATCACCGCCAGGCCTGCCGCCGCGAGCTCGCCGAGGTCTACTCCGTCGAGCTCGCGGCGGTAGGTCCCGAGCACCCGTTGCCGCAGCATGGCGTCGGGGGGGGGCGCCCCCGCCCCGCCCCCCCGGGGGGGCGGCGGGGGCGGGGGGCGTGGCCCGGTGGGGGTGTGGTGAGAGGGCGGGGGGGGAGGAGCCCCTCCC